>NZ_JBQIQO010000037.1:0-22286 GCF_056799795.1 Rikenella sp. | reverse complement strand
GGCTCCGCTGGCGCTCCGCCGCAGTCCCGCCCCAGAAACAAAACAAAAGCCCGCGCCACTCTCGGAATCGAGAGGGACGCGGGCCTGTCGTATCCGACCGGACACCTGTTGCCCGATCAACTAACTCTCCTCAGTCGGAACGACCGTGTGCAGGTAACGCAAATAACTGTGATAACAGATACCGAACTGCGGATAGACAAACCGACGCCATACCCACTTGTAACAACGGTCGTGCCGCTCCGGTTCGTAATGTTGCGCCGTCAGCTCCTGCAAAGCCCGAGCGCGCTTGTAGTATCCTTTTTTATTATAAGCCATAACGATTCGATATAAAATTCAGAAATAAATCATACAAAAAATCCGACCTCACCGAAAAAGGCAATCGAGCCTACAAAACCACGAACTTGTCGTCCCGGACGATCTCGATTCCGCGCACCGCCAGCAGCTGACGCACCATCTTATCCCGACAACCGTACAACTCCGCGAAATCGCACGAAAGACGCACATACGCCTCCGGAAGCAGGGCCGCCAGCTCCGCCCGGGCAGCCGTCGTCAGCGGCCGACCGCCTTTGAGCGGTTTGGCCGCGCCGCTCTTGAGCGCCAACGTTCCGCTGTCGAGCTCCAGCCGCCCCTCCGAAAACTGATCGAGATTCGCCCGACCGAACTGATTGATAATTCGTTCCGCATCGGCCATCACGGCTTCGTACTCCGCTTTGGCACTCTTCGCCGTGCGATAGACCGCAATGGCCTGTTCGGCATCCTGCCGAGTGACTGTAGATTGCATCATGTGTGGTTGTTTTAATGATTCTGTACCCTCCGAACGTTCGACCCAAGTGTGTTCGTCGATCCGTTCGTACCTAATTTTCAAGCCCTTCCGACTCTCCTTGACCCGATTCAAAACGGTCACTGCCCGAGCGCGGTGCTCACGCATGTCTTCGTATTTTCGACTCATCGTTTTTCATCGGATCGGGATACGACAAAATGTTCGGTCGGTTTCATTCGCCGACACATCTCTTCGGCCCTCGGAAGCGGCTTTCCGCACTCGCACCCGAATAGGAATTTCCATAATTTCTTCATGGATAACTGGTTTTAAAAATGTTTATAATATTGGATTCCGGAATCGTTCTACAAGGCAAAGATAATACATTTTGTAAACATACAAGACATCAACCATACTTTTATTCGAAGAGTTTTCACTATTTCCACAGCACACTAATAACCAAGCACAAACACCGAAATTACACACCTTTCCTACAGATAAACCGCCGCAACCCCGCCCACTTCAATCAGATAGATAATAATAAAAAATGTACGACCGGCAACATCCCGCCCCGGGCTACCGCGAGAGAGCCAATGGCACGCTGAGCGCCGTCGGCAACGAAGGAAATAGCAGGTCTTCAACGGTCGACAATACCAATAGCATGTACCTGGTCTTCAACACGACGGTACTCTATCCCAGCCACACAACGTCCCGGGCCTACGCTCTTCAGTTGCGTTGCCTCTCGGAATAAACGGGGACAAAACGCCGCCACCACCTACACCCAATAAAAAAACGTCCGGCGAGGAGAATCTCCTCGCCGGACGCAAACCGACGGCACAGAAAGCCTAAAACTTGTCGTCCATAAGCTCGAAATAGGCCCGCGGATGGTCGCAAATCGGACATTTTTCCGGCGCCTCCTTGCCCTTGTGCACGTAACCGCACTTCCGACAACGCCAGGACTGGGGCGTATCTTTCTTGAACATCTCGCCCGCTTCGAGCGTCTTCAGGAGCTTGCGATACCGCGCTTCGTGATCCTTTTCGACCGCCGTTATCAGACGGAATTTAACCGCGATTTCAGGAAAACCCTCCTCTTCGGCAATCCGGGCGAACTCCGGATAGAGCACATGCCCTTCGTCGTGTTCCCCGTCGGCCGCTTCGGCCAGGTTTTCGGCCGTCGTGCCGATCACCCCCGCCGGATAAGAGGCCGTGATTTCGACCATTCCGCCCTGCAACAATTCGAAATAGACCTTTCCGTGCTGCTGTTCGTTGGCCGCCGTCTCGTCGAAGAACTTGGCGATCACTTCGTACCCCTCTTTCCGGGCCTTTTTGGCGAACATCGTATAACGCGCCCAAGCCTGCGATTCACCGGCAAAAGCTTTCAGCAGATTCTGTTCGGTACGTGTACCGTGGATACTCTTTTTTCCCATAATAGATCGGATTTAAAGTTTCGTTAAACACCCTATTGAGTTTACAAAAAATATACCATTCCGAATTATCATCCGACCGAAAACGGAAAAATCACCTGTTTTTTGAACGGAACCCGCCGAATCGCTATCTTTAACCCTACGGATCGCTCCGACGACCGCATACTCAACCCGCAAAAAAACGCACAAACATGAACGATACCGCACCCAATCCGCTATTGAGCAAATGGACGACCCCTTACGGCGTTCCGCCGTTCGACCGGATCCGCATCGAAGACTACCGGCCGGCCGTCGAACGCCTCATTGCGGAGAGCCGGGAGGCGATCGACCGGATCGCCACCCGGCCCGAGGAGCCGACCTTCGCCAACACCATCGAAGCCCTCGAATTCGCCCAACAGCCGCTGGAGCGGGCCATGACCCTCTTCTACAACCTCAACAGCGCCGAAACCGACGACGCCATGCAGGCCCTGGCGCTGGAACTTTCACCGATGCTCACCGACTTCAGCAACGACGTGATGCTCGATCCCCGGCTGTTCGACCGGGTGAAAAGGGTCTACGAAGCCGCGGCGGACGATGAGTTCGAGGGACTCTCGGCCGAGCAGCGGATGTTGCTGAAAGAGAGCTACCGCGGCTTCGTCCGCTCGGGAGCCAACCTCGACACGGAACGCCAGGCCGAATACCGGGCCGTGACCAACGAGCTGGCCCGGCTGACGCTGCGTTTCGAGCAAAATCTGCTGGCAGCGACCAATGCCTTTCGGTTCCACCTGACCGAGCCGAACGAGCTCGCAGGGCTGCCGGAGGCGGTACGCGACGCGGCTGCGGCCGAGGCGAAGGCGGCGGGACTGAGCGGCTGGCTCTTCACGCTCCACGCGCCGAGCTACATTCCGTTCCTGACCTACTCCGAGCGGCGCGACCTGCGCGAGAAGCTCTACCGGGCCTACAACAGCCGGGCCTACGGCGGCGAGCAGGACAACAGCCGGATCATCGTCCAGATCGCCGACCTGCGCCTCCAGTTAGCCAATTTGTTAGGATACAGAACCTACGCGGACTACGCCCTCGAAAACCGGATGGCGGGGAGCGCCGAACGGGTGAACGGCCTGTTAGACGAACTGTTGGAGCGGGCCAAACCGCATGCCGAACGGGAGGTGGCGACGATCCGTGCCTACGCGGCGAGCCGGGGTTTCGACGGGACGCTGATGCCGTGGGACTGGGCCTATTACACCGAAAAATACAAGGCGGCGACCTACGATTTCGACGACGAGGCGACCCGCCCCTATTTCCGGCTGGAGCGGGTGCAGGAGGCGATGTTCCTGCTCGCCGGACGGCTCTACGGGCTCTCGTTCAAGGAGAACAAGGAGATTCCGATCTACCATCCCGACGTCCGGGCCTTCGAAGTCTACGACGGCTCGGGAGGCGACGACCGGCCCATGGCCATCCTCTATATCGACTACTTCCCACGGCCGGGCAAGCAGGGGGGCGCGTGGATGACGTCGTATCGGCAGGCGTATCGCGACCCGGAGACGGGCGAGGCGGTGATTCCGATCGTCTCGCTGGTGTGCAACTTCACGAAGCCGACCGAAAAACGGCCTTCACTGCTGAGTTTCAGCGAGGCGACGACCATTTTCCATGAGTTCGGACACGGACTGCACGGGATATTGGGCCGGGGGAGCTATCCGAGTCTGACGGGGACGAACGTGCGGCGCGACTTCGTGGAGCTGCCGTCGCAGATACTGGAAAACTGGGTGGCCGAGCGGGAGTTTCTCGACCTCTGGGCGGCGCACTACGAGACGGGCGAAAAGATGCCGCCGGAGCTGATCGACCGGATCGAGGCGGCACGGCGCTATCTGGCCGCCTACGCCTGCGTGCGGCAGGTGCAGTTCGGCCTTTGCGACATGGCTTGGCACTCGATCGCGGAGCCGCTGGACGAAGGGTGCGACGTGGCGGCGTTCGAACGCCGGGCGACGGAACGGACGCAGGTGATGCCGCGGGTCGAGGGGAGCTGTTTCTCGACGAGTTTCGGCCACATCTTCGGCGGGGGCTATGCGGCGGGGTACTACAGCTACAAGTGGGCGGAGGTGCTGGAGGCGGACGCTTTCGCGCGGTTCCGCGAGCGGGGCATCTTCGACCCGGCGACGGCGCAGGCGTTCCGGTCGTGCATCCTGACGCCGGGCGGCAGCGAACATCCGATGACGCTCTACGTCCGCTTTGCGGGCCACGAGCCGACGGTGGGGCCTCTGTTGGAGAAGATGGGCATCGACGACGGGGCTAAGGGCCGATAAACGACGCCAGAAATAAGACGGGGGCTCGCAGTCGATTATGCTGCGAGCCCCCGTTGTTTCTATCCCTCCGAACGCATCTATCGCCGTTCATCCCCGCCGGCAGCCGGTTTCGGGACATCCGTCCCCTCCAACGCCTGCACGCTCCGGAGCAGGGTCTTGTCCTGCGGCAGGATATAGTAGTAGAAAGCGTTCTCGTTCAAAGCCGTGTTCCGCCCGATATAGGCCTTGATCTGAGCCGTAATCATCGGTTTGGAGAGGCTCATCTCGGTCTCCGTAGGCCGGACGCCCTGCCGATCGGCATAGGCGACGAAGTCGTAAAAGAGGTTCTTGTCGGCGAAAAAGCGATCCAGCTCGGCCAGCGTCTCGATGGCGTTGATCTCCTTGCGATACCGATCCGTCATCTGCGAAGCGTAGCGGAAAATCAGGTTTTTCTGGAACAGTTTCGAAAAATACGGCGTAATGAAAGTCGTGTCGATCGGCACGAAGAGGTCGGGCATAATCCCGCCGCCGCCATAAACGACCTTGCCGCCCGGCGTGACGAACCGCAGCGAGTCGTCCTGCCGGATGCTGTCGGCGGTCATCATCTCGTTGTGTTCGAAACGGCGCATCACTTCGGCATGGTACTCCGCATCGTTCCCCGGGGTGTACGGTTTCTGGATCGATCGCCCCACCGGGGTATAGTACCGCGCGATGGTGAGCCGCATGGCCGATCCGTCACCCGGGAACGAGATCTGTTCCTGCACCAGCCCCTTGCCGAACGACCGGCGCCCGACAATCACCCCGCGGTCGTTGTCCTGAATGGCTCCGGCGACGATTTCGCTGGCCGAGGCCGAATTCTCGTCGATCACCACCGCCAGCTCCATGTCCAAAAACCGGCCGTTTCCGTCGGCAAACTGGTCGGCACGGCGCGAGGCATGCCCCTCGGTATAGACGATCCGCTGGCCGCCCGGCAGAAACTCGTTGATGATATAGATCGCCTGATCGAGGTATCCGCCGCCGTTCTCGCGCAGGTCGAGGATGACTTTCCGAGCCCCCTGCTCGCGCAGGCGATTCAACGCCGCGGTCACTTCGGTATGGGTCGAAGCGGCGAAATGGCCGAAGCGAACGTAACCGATCTCGGGATGTCCCGGTACGATGAAAGCGGCTTCGAGGCTCTTCACCGGAACGGCGCCGCGGGTGACCGTAATCGGCAGCAGCTCCTTGGCCGGCGCCCGCAGAATGCCCAGCCGAACGGTCGAGCCGCGTTTGCCGCGCAACAGGCCGACGACCTTGTTCTGATCCATCTTGACGCCGGCGATCAGGCTGTCGTTCACCGTGATGATACGGTCGCCGGCCACGATCCCCGCCGCCGAGCTCGGCCCGCCGGAGATCACGTTCGTGATCTGGACCGTATCGGACAACATATTGAACATCACGCCGATCCCGTCGAACGTACCGGTCAGCGGTTCGTTGGTCGAGGCGAACTCCTCGGCGGGAATATAGACGGAGTGCGGATCGAGCTCCTGCAAGAGAATCGGCACGGCCAACTCGGCCAGCGAGTCGCGACTGATAGGGTCTACATACCGGTTTTCGATCTGGGTCAGGGCCCATCCGAGTTTGTCCCCTTCCCGGACGGTGCGGTAGGTGTCGCGCAGGGCCGAACGTTCGAGCATCACGCCCAAAGCGGCGCCGACGAGCAGGACGGCCAAAAGAATCAGGGTGAGGCGGACGGTGGTTCTATAATTACTCATGATATGCGGTACGAAACAAAAGATGTGCCGCCCGGCGGGAAAGGCACGAAATCGGCCCAAATATAGTAATTTTACGCGGAATTATTTTTAGCAGCAAGGGGCTATGGTCAAGGTTTCGGTGATAACGGTAGTTTGGAACGGGGCGGCGGAGCTGGAAAAGACGCTGTCGAATCTGACGGCGCTGGACCGTTCGGCGGCGGAGCTGGAGTTAGTGGTGATCGACGGGGGTTCGACGGACGGTACGCGGAAGGTGATGGAGCGGTTCGGCGACCGGATCGCCTACGGGGTGAGCGAGCCGGACGAGGGTCTGTACGATGCGATGAACAAGGGAATCCGGGCGGCGACGGGCGACTATCTGTGGTTCGTGAACGCGGGGGATACGGTGTGGGAGCGGGATGCGCTGACGCGGATTTTCGGAGCGGGGCTGCCGGCCGGGGCGGATGTCTACTACGGCGAGACGCTGGTGACGGACGAGGCGGGCAGGCCGCTGGGGCTGCGCAAGAAGCCGTTGCCGCACAGGGGGCTGACGTGGCGGTCGCTGGAGCGGGGGATGGTGGTGTGCCACCAGTCTTTCCTCGTGCGCCGGGCGATCGCGCCGCTGTACGACACGGAGCGATACCGGCTGGCGGCGGATATCGAGTGGGTGATCGCCTGCCTGAAACGGGCGCGGTCGGTGGTGGATGTGGGTTTCGTCGTGAGCTGTTTCGCGCCGGGCGGTCTCTCGACGCGCCGCCGCCGGGCGAGCCTCCGGGAGCGGTGGCGGATCATGCGGGAACATTACGGTCTGTTCCGAACGCTCGGAGCGCATGTCGGATTCGCCTGGAGCGCTCTTTGGGACAAGCTGTTGCGCCGTCCGGAGTTTCGGGAGTGGAAAAAATAACGGAAACACGATTAAGGCTGACACGGCCAGCCTTCGAGTGCCGAGCGGCACCCGCCCCGGGCTTCCGCGATCCGGGCGCTCACAGGCAGCCTGGCAATGCGGTCTATATCGGTCTCTACGGCTACAGCTGGTCTTCCGCCACGAGCGGCATCTCGGGTGTGGATTTGAATTTCAACATGACGATTCTCGACCCCGGCCTTACGAACGATCGAGCCTACGGTTTTCAGTTGCGTTGCCTCTCGGAATAAACGCCGCGTGCCCGCGGGGGGCAATGGACTGGAACTACCCTAATTAGGTGCCCCTACCCTATTTGGGCTCCTGCGGCTCGTAAAGCCGCGCGGGCCGGACGCCTCCCCCTCGGGAGGCCCGCAAACTCACAATGTTCGTTGCGTCCCGCCCGGGCATCCGACCCACTAAAGTGACGCGCACAAAGCACAAAGAAAGGTACCGAGCTCGACAGCCCCACCCCCGCCGTCTATTTCTTATACTTCAGCCGCGACTTCGTGATGGTGCTCTCCTGAACCGGCTTGTGCGGTTTCGACGCAATATTGAACTGCAAACCGAACCCCACCGACTGATAAATCTGCAAGTAATCCCACGGTTTCGGCCGCCGACCCGCGTCCAACTTCGCCTGCGCATCCGGCGTGGTGATCTGGTCGTTGTAGATCATGCTCACGAAAGCGCTGGCCGAAATCACGTTCGTAATCTTGAAATTCAGCGTATTTTCCCACGTCGCCGAAGGCACGTTCGAGTAGTTCCAGAACGACTCCAACTTCGTAATGTATTCGATCTTCTCCTTGGCGAACTTCGTATTGAAGTTCACCCGCAGCTGGGCACCGATCTCGGCTTTGAATCTCGGATTCTCCTTGTTCGGGTCGATCCCGAATCCCCCCTTGCGCGCCAGCGAGTCGTTGAGGACGAAGATCATCTTTCCCGCCACCGGAGACAGCAGGATATTCAGCTTCTTGCTCGGCGGCTCGTAGGTGAAACCGACTGAAACCTCCACCGTTCCCGGCGCCATAAAAGTCGATTTCCAGACCTTCGGTTTGTCCTTCGGGTAGTCGTAACTCTTCGTGAACTGCGATTTCCAGATCAACGCCCCCGAAAGTTTCCACCGTTCGGAAATATTCCAGCTGGGCGTGGTCGAGAAGTTGAAGTAGTCCACATTTTTCCGCGTCTGCCCCGTGGCGCGCATAATCCCGAACTTGGCGTCGAACACGGTCTTGATGCTGAAGACCGGCGCCACGTAGTTGTGCTCGGCATTGAGCGACGCAAGTCCCGAGTAGGAGTTATCTCCCCCCTGCTGCCAATTGTTGAAGCTGACCTGCGAGATATCCAGCCGGGGCGAGATTTTGTAGCTGTTGCGTTGTTTGGAGCGCAGTTTGCGGAGGTATTTGTCGTAGGCCTCGCTGTAGAGTTCGAACTTCATGTCGGTGGTGGGCTTCGGCACGCGGATCGTGTCGGGAGCCACCGGCGCGAGCGGCACGGCCTGTTTCTTCGGATTGAACTGAGCCCGGGCCACGCTGCCGGTTCCGAGCAGAATCAGGCAGGCGAGGAGGGTTTTTCGGTACGAAATATGTAGTTTTGTTCTCATAAGATCGTAGTGGCGAAGCGGACGGACATCGAATCGTCGCAGGCCGCTATTTCCGCCTGCGAATTTACAAAAATAAAACCAGAGCCTGACTATGAAATATTTCGGAGCCCACGTCAGCGCGGCCGGCGGAGTGGAGAACGCCCCGTTGAACGCTCGCCGGATCGGCGCCGGCGCTTTCGCGCTGTTCACAAAAAATCAACGCCAGTGGGTGGCTCCCGCCCTGACGGCGGCACAAATCGAGGCTTTCCGGGCCAATTGCGAGGCGGGAGGGTATCGGCCGTTTCAGATCCTGCCGCACGACAGCTATCTGATCAACCTCGGGAATCCGGACGACCAGGCGATTCTGAAGTCGCAGGCGGCTTTTACGGACGAGATGAAGCGGTGCGAGGCGCTGGGCCTCGACCGGCTCAATTTCCACCCGGGCAGTTCGCTGGGGGCGATCAGCGATGAGGAGTGTCTCGACCGGATCGCGGCGTCGATCGACCGGGCGCTGGCCGAAACGAAAGGGGTGACGGCGGTGATCGAGAACACGGCGGGGCAGGGTTCGAATCTCGGCTGGCGGTTCGAGCACCTGGCGCACATCATCGAAAAAGTGGCGGACAAAAGTCGGGTGGGGGTTTGCATCGACACGTGCCATGCTTATTCGGCGGGGTACGACCTGAGTTCGGAGGAGGCGTGCGAGCGGACTTTCGCGGAGTTCGATCGGGTGGTCGGCTTCGGTTACCTGCGGGGCATGCACCTGAACGACGACCTGAAGGCTTTCGGCAGCCGGGTAGACCGCCATGCTTCGTTGGGCGAGGGGACGTTGGGATGGCCGGTGTTCCGGTACATCGCGCGGGATCGACGGTTCGACGACATGCCGCTGATTCTGGAGACGCCGGACGAAAGTCGCTGGCCGGAAGAGATCGCGCAATTGTATACATTGGCGGAGGGCCACTAAGTATCTCTGTGAACGGCGGCGTTGAGGTGGCTGAGACGCTCGGCTGCTCGAGGCAAAGGGTGGCGTGGAAATGCTTTGTGGGCGCGCCCCGGGCTTCCGCGATCCGGGACATCATGGACAATTCGGGAATGCCATATATATCGGCAACTTCGGCTATAGCTGGTCGTCCGCTGTCAGCGATAATAACAGTGTGTATTTGAACTTCAATGCGACAGGGATCGATTCCTGTCACGCAGACAGCCGCGGTCACGGCTTTCCGTTGCGTTGCCTCTCGGAATAAACGGGCAAGGGAGCTTTCGACGGAACCGATTTGGGACTTAGAACCCGGGCTTGGGCCCGTTTTCCATTCAGATTTTGCAATTCGAATACCGGTCGGCACCGCCCCGGGCTACCGAGAAAGACTCAGCGGCGCTTTAGCACACGTCGGGGGAAATGGATACAGTTGGTCTGGTACAACCTGCCGGATTAACAGTTTGTCGCTAAATTTCTATGTCACTTATCTCGACCTCGGCAGAGAGGATGGTCGTGCTCACGCTCTTCAGTTGCGTTGCCTCTCGGAATAAACGGGGACGAGAGGCCCGCGGTGGGCAATGGACTGGAGCTACCCTAAATACTTAGAGACCTCTACCCTCTACTTTAATTTGACTTTGCGGCCGGACGCCCGGGAGGCCCGCGCGACCCGTTGGGTCGCAGAAGCACCGCACAATTTTCTGAACTTCGGCCTGTCGCCCACTCCCCCGAGGCGCTCCGCGCTTGGGCGACGAGGCCGGCGGTTCGAAAGAACCGCGCTATTCGCTCTCATCCGAGAGTAAAGCCCTAAGCCCTGCCACCAACCTCGCCCTAATTCTGTCGGGTTCGGGCTGCGGCGTCCGGCCCGGGCATCAAAGATGCCCCGCCGCAAGCCCGGCGGCTCTGCGAGCCGCAGAAGCCCAGCCAAAAGCAAAGCCCAAAGCACGACCAAAGGTTCAGCCCCATTCTGTTGGTTTCGGGTTGCGCGCTCCGGGGGTGGGCCGAAGGCCCAGTGCGCGCAGGCCCGGCGGTTCGAAGAACCGCAAAGGCACGACCAACAGCTCGGCCCAGCGCGGCGCGAAAACCGACTACGGTTTTCGCGCCCAAAGAACGAGCACGCCCCAAAGCTCGCCCCAATTCTCCGCCCCGTGTCAGCTTCACTGCGGCTCCGCTTTCGCTCCGCCGGTGCCGCTCGGCACTCGAAAGATGGGCGTGTCTACTGCTAAACGTCGCCCGCGGCAATTCTGCCTAAATTGGCTAACTGCCAACCGGCAGAATATGCCCTTTAAGCGGGCGGGCGACGGAGTTTTGCGCCCCGTTCTTTGTCCGCGCGCCAGGGAAATCTTGTCAAAACGCGCCAGCGCATTTTGACGATTTCCCTCTTTAGGCGGCGGCGCGCGGTCTGGGCATTGTCCCGCCTCGAACTGTTCTTTCTGTGAACAGAAAGAACCAAAGAAACTTTAGACGGATGCTGACGCATCCTCAAGCTGCCGGCGGCCATAATCTCGGCGCGCGGGCCACACTTAGTAAAGCAGAGACAACCCTAACAAAACACCCAACGGGTGCGTGGACGGGCGAAACTACGTTTTGCTAAGGACTCTACCCCGCAACCTATCTCCACCAGCAAAAAACAGGGGGCCTTGAATCGATCAAGGCCCCCATGTACTATCAAATCTCCCCCCACTACTCGTCCACCGAAACGGCATGCGTCAGCTGAGAAGCTTTCACCCGTTCATAGACAGTGCCCGACGGCGTCTTGACGAAGAACGAGATGTCGTTCCAAACGTCCGGCCAACCGTGACGGATCATATTGTTGAACACCAACCGGAAAGCATGCTTCCCGGCCGCCAAAGCACGCGTCGTCTTGTGCCGCAAGTGGCGACTCGCCGCCTCCTGACCGTTTTTCACGATCCGTTCGCCATCAATCCACAACTCCTCCATATCCGTCGTAAAGCCGTAGACACCATCCTCCGGCAGTTCGACGAAACCTTCGTAGACCACCAGCGACTCCGGCGCCGTCTTCGTCCCCGCTCCATACCCCGATCGGAAATAGCGCACCACCGTATCCGCCCCGAAACGTGCACCCGCGATCTGTTCGTCCGTCAGGAAAAGCCCCTCGGCCACACGCATCACGACGCCCGAATCCACCGCTGCCGGTTCCGCCGCCGGCTTCAGAGGCTGCCGTTCGACCCGGATCGATCGCGACGGACTCAGCTTGCCCTGCGGCGTCAGCGTGGCGATCCGAATCACAACCGGTTCGTCGCCGCCGATCATTAAGGTATCCTTATACATCTCCGATGCTGCGGTCGGTTCCGACCCGTCGAGCGTATAGACCATCGGCAGGTTCCGGGTATTGGAGAACGGCACCGCTACCGAATCGCCGGTAAAGGCGAGCAGATCGACCAGCGTCCCCTCCGGCATCGGAATGTGGTAATTGATGCCGTGGTAATCGAGCCGCCGTTCGGCATCGACCAGCCGCCGCTGGAACGACGCCCAATCTTTCCGATCGTTCGGCGACCAGTCCACTTCGGCCAGAGCCAGCACCCGCGGATAGTACATGTACTCCCGATGGGCGTCCGACAACACATACTCGCTCCACAAATTGGCCTGCACACCGATAATATACCGTCCCCAGTCCGCAGCGGCCGAGTCCGGCACGGGGTTGTAGCCGTAGACCTTCTCCAGGGTGGAATAGCCGCCGATCGAGACGGGTTCGACTTCGGCCGCCCCCTGCTGGTGGTCGATGTAGAATCCGGCGCTGTTGGGGGTCATGATCACATCATGCTGCTGCCGCGCGGCCGCGATACCGCCCGCTTCGCCGCGCCAGCTCATCACCGTGGCCGACGGGGCCAGACCGCCCTCCAGAATCTCGTCCCAACCGATGATCTTCCGCCCGTGGGCGTTGGCGAACTGCTCCATCCGGGTGATGGTATAGCTCTGCAAGAGCTCTTCGGCGGTATGCCGTTTGCCGTCTTTCCCGGCCAGTCCGGCTTTCTTGTCGAGCCCCAGCTCGCGGATCCGCCGCTGGCAGTCCGGACAAGCCTTCCACCGCACTTTCGGACACTCGTCGCCGCCGATGTGGAGGTATTCGCTGGGGAAGAGCTCGAAAACTTCGGTCAGCACATTTTCCAGAAAAGCGAAAGTGGTGTCTTTCCCTGGACAGAAGACGTCGTCTTCGACTCCCCAGATGATCCGGGGCTGGTCGAACGGCCCGCCGGTGCACGACAGTTCGGGATGCGACACGAGTGCGGCCTTGGCATGCCCGGGCATCTCGATCTCGGGAATCACGTCGATGTAGCGAGCGGCGGCATAAGCCACCACTTCCCGGATCTCGTCCTGGGTGTAGAATCCGCGGTGGGTCGAGCCGTCCCCTTCGGTCCGCACCGCCCCTTTGGCGGTCAGTTCGGGATATTTCTTAATTTCGATCGTCCAGAGCTGGTCGTCGGTCAGGTGCCAGTGGAAACGGTTGATTTTGAACATCGCGAGGATGTCGAGCTGTTTCTTGATGAACTCCACGCCGGCGAAATGGCGCGAGGGGTCGAAATGCACGCCGCGATACTCGAACCGGGGGTAGTCGTCGATCACTCCGACGGGCAGCTCCCACGCCACGTCCTTGACTTTCACGGGACTTTCGATCTCGGGCGGCAGCAGCTGCAATAAGGTCTGCACGCCATAGAAAGCCCCTGCCGGAGCCTGCGCGGCGATGCTGACGGTCTCGTCGGGCGAGGAGACGAGCCGATACCCCTCGGCCTGAGCCACGGAATCGGTGCGGGTCAGCAGGATGTAGTTCCGCCCTTCGTCCGGCAGCCGGTCTGCGATTTTCAGTTCATAACCGGTCGCTGTCCGCACTTTCTGCGCCAAATATTCAGCCACGGGCGCAAACGCGGGGTCGGCGCAAACGATGGCGGTATGACGGTTCAGCACGAGGGGACGGATCTCTTTCGAGGCGGGCATCTCGAAGTTCTCGGTCTGCACGGGAACGGGAATCACGGATTCGATATTCGGGGTTCTGGTCTGCCGGTTCTGGCGGGTGCCGCACGAGGCGCACAAGACCAACACGGCACTTGTCGCCCAAAAGACGATACGTGCACGACGGTTGTGTTTGTTCATGGAGTAAATATTTGTTGAGTTCGGGTTAATCTATTCGTTTTCTTGTCGAAATGAGATGGCAGGGCGCTGTCGAAGGTGAGAGAGTCTCTCTTTCTTGTGAATAGAGGCTGGCGGCTTTCGTGTGCCGCTCGGCCCCGCCCCGGGCTACCGCAGTTCAGGCTCGGGCGTGCTGGGCGGCAATGGGCTCGAGGGGTCTCTATGGTCGATTTCGGCGAGTGGAGCTAACGGCATATTTCTGGCTTTCTACATGCAGAATCTCAATTCCAAAGGCACGTACTATCGTGCCCACGGTCTTCAGTTGCGGTGCCTCTCGGAATAAACGGACGCTAAGCGTCTTTTAATGGCTGTGTCTACCCCAAATAACAGGGCTACCTCTACCCTACTTTGGTTTGACCTTGGCGAGTCGGACGCCCGGGAGGTACAGCAACTCTCGGCGCGTGAGCGGCGTGTTGCGGGCCTCCCGAAGGGAGGCGTCCGGCCCGCGCGACTCTGCGAGCCGCACGAGCACCGCCTCATCACGGAAAGTTCGCCGCCAGCGGTGAATGCAACGAGCCCCGACGAGTTGCAGCCCGCCGCAGGGGGTGGCGGCGAACTGCGCGGCTCAAAGAGCCGCAAGAGCAACACCTTTTTCTGTCGAGTTCGGCCTGTCGCCCACTCTCCCCGAGCGGCAAAGCCGCTGGGCGAGGAGGCCGGCGACCTAAAGGTCGCAAGAGCTCGGCTCATTCGTCGCCCTATTCTCAGAAATTCGTCCTCGGCGCGCCCCCCACGCGCCGCTAATACGTCGCTACTTGCTCTCAGTTTTAGCGGTTGCCGCCAGCGGAGGCGCAATCGAGGTTGCGAAAGTGTAATCGCCTTAGCGAGCCGAAGCCTGCGGGGCCCACAGCAACGTTAGGTGCGGGCCTCCGCTGCGGGAGGCTTCGGCCCGCGCGGCTCTATGGGTCGCAGAAGCTCGGCCCAAAACACTGTCCAAATCCAAGCCCCATGCTCGGCCCGGCGCGGAGGGAAAACCGACTACGGTTTTTCCACCCGAAAAACAGGCACAGCCCAAAGCCCAGCCCAATTTTCCGCCCCGTATCAGCCTCACTGCGGCTCCGCTTTCGCTCCGCCGCGTTTTCGCGCGCCTTGCGCGATTCATTCTATTTCGGCTCACCGCCGAAATTGTTGAATCGCTTCTTTAGGCGGGGCGCGCGGCTTTAGCTACAGCCCTCGGGCCGGGCAGGCCCCGCGTGCCCGCGGTGGGCAAGGGGCAGCCTCTACCCCCGTTCTTCGTCCGCGCGCTGGCGGAAATCTTATTCAAACGCGAAACACGCGTTTGAATGATTTCCTACTCCAGCGCGCGCGGTTAGGCTAAGAAAGAATAATGACGACCTGCCCGCGGTAGGCAAATGACAGCCTCGGCCAAACCCATTGTCCGCGCCCCTAACCACGCACCAAACCGATCCTCGCAGAAACCTACCACGCGAAAAGCGGGAAGTTACCCATCAAGGCATTCACCTCGCTCCGCACAGCAGCGATAACCTGCTGATCCTCCGGAGCGCTCAGCACCCGGTCGATCAGATCCACGATCACCGGCATGTGTTCCTCCTTCAGGCCCCGCGTCGTAACGGCCGGCGTCCCTACCCGAATCCCCGAGGTCTGGAACGGCGAACGGCTGTCGAACGGCACCATATTCTTATTCGTCGTAATATCCGCCTCCACGAGCGAACGTTCGGCCTGTTTCCCCGTCAGTTCCGGGAACTTGCCCCGCAAGTCGATCAGCATCAGGTGGTTGTCCGTCCCGCCCGAAATCAGTTTGTAGCCCTTGGCCACGAACGCCGCAGCCATCGCTTGGGCATTCTTCACCACCTGCGTCTGATACTCCTTATAGGCCGGTTGGAGCGCCTCGCCGAAAGCCACCGCCTTGGCCGCGATCACATGTTCGAGCGGCCCGCCCTGTACCCCCGGGAAAACCGCGCTGTTCAGCATGGCCGACATCTTTTTGGTCTCGCCCTTCGGCGTCTTCACCCCCCACCAGTTTTCGAAATCCTTGCCCACGAGGATAATCCCCCCGCGCGGCCCGCGCAACGTCTTGTGCGTCGTCGAAGTGACGACATGGGCGTATTTCACCGGATTTTCCAGCAGCCCCGCCGCAATCAGCCCCGCCGTATGGGCCATATCGACCCACAGCACCGCCCCCACCTTGTCCGCGATCTCGCGCATACGCTTGTAGTCCCACTCGCGGGAATAAGCCGACGCGCCGCCGACAATCATCCGCGGTTTGTGTTCCAACGCCAAAGCCTCCATCTTGTCGTAATCGATCGTGCCGGTCGCCTCGTCCACCTGATAGCCCACCGGCCGGTAGAGAATCCCCGAGAAATTGACCGGCGACCCGTGAGTCAAGTGTCCCCCGTGCGCCAGGTCGAGCCCCATAAAGGTATCCCCCGGCTGCATCACAGCCAGAAAAACCGCCATATTGGCCTGCGCTCCCGAATGAGGCTGCACGTTGGCATACTCGGCCCCGTACAATTCGCACACCCGGTCGATGGCCAGCTGTTCGACCTGATCGACCACCTGACAACCGCCGTAATAACGGGCATTGGGATACCCCTCGGCATATTTGTTGGTCAGCACGGAGCCCATGGCTTCCATCACCTCTTCGCTGACGAAGTTTTCGGAGGCGATCAGTTCGATGCCGTGGGTCTGGCGGGCGCGTTCCTGCCCGATGAGGTCGAAAATGGCTGTGTCGCGGTTCATGTTACCTTGCTGTATTTGATAGAGTTAAATGATTCGAATCCGCCGATTCGCGGGCTAAAGGTAGGCAAAATTTCGACCCCTTCGACCGCACGTTCCCGGAATGCGGGAAAAAACATTATCTTTGCTCCGGTTACAACTTTTTTCAAAACACGCAAACAGACATGAAACTTCTCGAAGGAAAGGTCGCCGTCATTACGGGCGCTGCACGCGGGATCGGAAAGGCGATCGCGCTCAAATTCGCCGCCGAGGGGGCGAACATCGCTTTCACCGACCTGAACGAAGACGATAACTTCCGGAATACGGAAAAAGAGATTGCTGCACTGGGGGTTAAGGCCAAAGGGTATGCTTCGAACGCGGCGGATTTCACGCAGGCGGCAGAGACGATCGATCAGATTGTCAAGGATTTCGGCCGGGTAGACATTTTGGTGAACAACGCCGGGATTACGCGCGACGGGCTGCTGATGCGGATGAGCGAACAGCAGTGGGATTTGGTGATCGGGGTGAACCTCAAGTCGGCGTTCAACCTGACGAAGGCGGTGCTGCCGTACATGATGAAGCAGAAGTCGGGCTCGATCGTCAATATGAGTTCGGTGGTCGGGGTGAGCGGGAATGCGGGGCAGGCCAACTATTCGGCTTCGAAGGCGGGGCTGATCGGGCTGACGAAGTCTACGGCGAAGGAGCTGGGGTCGCGGGGGATTCGTTGCAATGCGATCGCTCCGGGGTTCATCATCACGGACATGACGGGAGCGTTGTCGGAAGAGGTGCGGAAGGATTGGGAGGCAAAAATTCCGCTCAAACGGGGCGGGACGCCGGACGATGTGGCGAATGTCTGCACGTTCCTGGCTTCGGACTTGTCGAGCTATGTGACGGGGCAGGTGATCCACTGCTGCGGCGGGATGAACATGTAGCCTGCATACTTTTAAAAGGACACTTTTGCAATGAGCGTCGGTTTCTGTTCTCGCAGGAGCCGACGTTTTCTTTTGGCGCGTCCCGCCCCGGGCTACCGCGATTTCGGACGCAAGGGCTGGGAGGGCATCGCAGGGGGCAACGGCGGAAACGGGTATAGTTGGTCTGCTTCGGTCAGCCATAGCAGCGGCATTTATTTAGGCATTTATATGCAACGTCTGGGAACGAGCTTTGCGGACGAACGTGGCCACGGTTTTCAGCTGCGTTGCCTCTCGGAATAAACAGAGAGACACTCATGGACAATTTAAGGTAGAGGCGGTTTACCGAGGCGGCCATTGGGACAGAGAAAAGCCGATTCGAGTACCGCTCGGCACCGCCCCGGGCTTCCGCTACAACGCGGACGGGGTACCGAGGAGTGTCGGTGATTACGGCTGCTGCTATTCTGCCTCGGTCAGCGATATCTATGGGATATTTCTTTTTGCGAGCACCGGGGGACATAATTCGCGTGCCGCTGCGCATGGCCGTGCCTTCGGTATTCAGTTGCGTTGCCTCTCGGAATAAACGGGGGATTGCTGCGTTTTAATTATTTTGGAAATGGCTCCTGCGGCTCTACGAGCCGCAGAATCTTGGTCAAAAGCACTGCCCTGTCTTTCGGTTTCGGGCTGCGGCGTCCGGCCCGGGCATCAAAGATGCCCCGCCGCAAGCCCGGCGACCCTTTGGGGCGCAAGAGCAACGCATCTTTCTTTCAGGTTCGTCCTCGGCGCACCTCCCACGCGCCGGTACCTTCGGGCACTCCGATCGGGCAGCCTCTACCCCAAATAAGAGGACGGCGATTCCTCTCGGAATCGCGCTACTCGCTCTTTTTTAAGTAGTTCGCCGCCAGCGGGGAATGCAACGAGCTCCGTCGAGTTGTAGTCCGCCGCGTGGAGTGGCGGCGAACTACGCGACTCTCCGAGTCGCAGAAGCTCGACTCAAAGCACAGCCCCATCCACCACCCAAATCTCAGCCCCCTGCTCGGCCCAGCGCGGCTCGAAAACCGGTTACGATTTTCGAGCCCGAAAAACAGGCACAACCCAAAGCTCGCACCAATTCTCCGCCTCGTGTCCGCCTCACTGCGGCTCCGCTTTCGCTCCGCCGCTTTTTCGCGCGCCTTGCGCGATTCATCTATAATTCGGCTACCGCCGAAATAGTTGAATCGCTTCTTTAGGCGTGGCGCGCGTCTGCCCTACAGGAGGGTACTACCCTTACGCCGGGCGGGCGGTGCCTTCCGGCACTCGGAAGTGGCAGCCTCGGCCCAACCCTTTGTCCGCGCGCTGGCGGAAATCTTATTCAAACGCATGACACGCGTTCGAATGATTTCCTTATCCAGCAATCGCGCGGGTCGAGCTTTGACCCGCCTCGAACTGTTTTCTTTGTGAACAAAGAGAACCAGAAAAACTTTCGACGGATGCTAACGCATCCTCCCGCTCCCGACGGCCTTAACCAATGCGGCAGCCTCCGCCCAAATTACCAAGCAACGACACGAACAAAAAAAAAAAGCTCGACGGGCATCCGTCGAGCATGAATAAAAACTCACTCTCCCCCTACTCCCCTACCTGCACCAACGAATAGTTCAGTTTCGACATCGGCTTCGACAAATCCGTCCCCAACAACATCACACTGTCCCCCAAATAGAGAAAATTCAGCGTATCCGCCCAAGGACTCGACTCCACCAGCCGATAATAGACCGCTGCCGAATCTGCCGGAATCCCCTGCTCCACACTCCACGTACCCAACGACCGATAAGTCCGATCCTGACCGTCCACCGCCTCCAAATAGGTCATGGACAGCGAATAATCGCCCCCCGTCGAATCCTCCGCCTGCTTCAACGTCAAATCCATCGTAATCCCCGGGCCGTCCGCCGCCGGAATCGTCCCCACATAATGCCGGAATACCGTATCCTCCACAGCAACCGCCGTGCGAGAACCCGAGCCGCCGCAACTCCACATACCGAGCGCCAACACTGAACATAACCCCCATAAAATCGTCCTTTTCATAAGCCAAACTTTTAATGTCGAACAGCCGAAATAATGCAAAAATCGAGCCAAACGTCGCCCCTCCGAAGAAAAATCGCAACCCCACAAGCAAATAAGCAAGACAAACCGAGGATTTCGTATCTTTGTATTTTAGTCTACACGGATAACCCTATGGAAATCACCATTCTCGGCATAGAATCCTCGTGCGACGACACCTCCGCCGCCGTGATCCGCGACGGCGTACTGCTGTCGAACGTCATCGCCTCGCAGGCCGTCCACGCCCAATACGGCGGCGTGATTCCCGAACTGGCCTCGCGGGCGCACGGACAAAACATCGTTCCGGTGATCGATGCCGCACTGAAAGAGGCAGGCGTGACGCCGGCCGAGATCGACGGAATCGCCGTCACCCGCGGGCCGGGACTCCTCGGATCGCTGCTCGTGGGGGTCTCCTTCGCCAAGGGATTCTCGCTGGCGCAGGACACACCCCTGATGGAGGTCAATCACCTACAGGGGCATGTGCTGGCCCATTTCGTCACGCGGCCGGGCGAAGAGGAGGCGCCGAAACCGAAATTCCCGTTCCTCTGCCTGCTCGTGTCGGGCGGAAACTCGCAAATCGTTCTCGTGCGCGACTACCTTGACATGGAAATTATCGGCACGACTATTGATGATGCGGCGGGGGAGGCTTTCGACAAGTGTGCGAAAGTCATGGGGCTTCCCTATCCGGGAGGGCCGCTGATCGACCGGCTGGCGCGGAGCGAGGGGGCCGATCAGCACGCCTTCAAGTTCGCCAAACCGTCGGTGCCGGGATTCGACTACAGCTTCAGCGGCCTGAAGACCTCGTTCCTCTACTTCCTGCGCGACCGGGTGGCCGACGACCCGGAGTTCATCGAACGCCACAAAGCCGACCTGTGCGCCTCGCTGCAGGCGACGATCGTCGACATCCTGATGAACAAGCTCGTCCGGGCGGCCAAACAGTACGACATCACGGAGATCGCCGTGGCGGGAGGCGTTTCGGCCAACTCGGGACTCCGCGAGGCGATCGAGGCGGCCGGAGAACGGTACGGATGGACGACCTACATCCCCCCCATTTCGCTGACAACGGACAACGCGGCGATGATCGCTATCACGGGTTACTACAAATACCTCCGCGAGGAGTTCGCCGACCTGAGCATGGCGCCGGCGGCACGGGCGGCTGAGATGTAACGTTTTTTTTGCACAAGGGGCGGACTCCGCCCGATTCACTCTCTTCTTGAAATTTGCATGAAAGAACAACGAGGCGCATTCACCAGCAGTTTCGGTTCCATGATGGCCGTCGTCGGTTCGGCGGTCGGACTGGGCAATATCTGGCGTTTTCCCTATCTGGCCGGGGTGAACGGCGGGGCGGCTTTCCTGCTGCTCTACCTGTTTTTGATTCTGGCGGTCGGACTGCCGTTGATTCTGAGCGAGTTCATCCTCGGTCGGGCTTCGCGGCGGGGAGCGGTGGGGGCGTTCCGCTATCTGGCGCCGAAAACGAAGTGGTATCTGGTGGGATACATGGGGGTGACGGCCGGATTCTGTATCCTGGGGTTCTACAGCGTGATCGCGGGATGGAGCCTGCGTTTTCTGTTCGACGCGGTGCTCAACGCGCACGCGGGGCAGAGTTACGAGGAGATTGCGGCCGGGTTCCGGGCGTTCCGGAACAGCGGCTGGCAGCCGATTCTGCTTTCGGGAGCTTTTCTGGGGCTGACGGCGGTGGTCATCCTCAAGGGGGTGGAGAAGGGGGTCGAACGGTGGAACAAAATCCTGATGCCGCTTTTGTTGGGGATTCTGCTGGTGCTGTGCGTCAATTCGTTCACGCTGGACGGGTTTCGCGAGGGGATGGCGTTCCTGTTCCGGCCCGATTTCTCGAAAATCACGGCCAACACGGTGCTGGACGCGATGGGGCAGGTCTTCTTTACGCTCAGTCTGGGGATGGGGGTGATGATTACCTACAGCTCTTACGTCACGAAGTCTGAAAACATGCTCCGGTCGAAGGGGATCGTCACGCTGATCGACACGTCGATCGCCATTATCTCGGGGATCGCGATCTTTCCGGCGGTCTTCACGTTCGGCATCAGTCCGACGCAGGGGCCGGATCTGATCTTCCTGACGCTGCCCAACGTGTTCGCCAAGATGACGGGGGGACAATATGTGGGGATTCTGTTTTTCCTGTTGATCAGCATCGCGGCGCTGACGTCGATGGTCTCGATTTTCGAGATGATGACGAATTACCTGATGGAGGAGTTTCAGCTGAAGCGGCGGCGGGCGGTGGTGTGGCTGCTCTGTGCCTTGTTTTTCGTGTCGTCGCTCTGCGCGCTGTCACAGGTGGAGGGCTCGCGGCTGATGATCGGAAAATACAATGTGTTCGACTTTCTGGACATGCTTTCGTCGAACTATCTGATGACGATCGGCGGTCTGTTGATCGTGATCTTCGCGGGGTGGCGGCTCTCGCCGAAACGGTTCCGCAAGACGTTCACGTCGGACGGGCGGTACAACAACCGGATCTATCCGTTGTTCCGTTTCGTGATTCGGTTCATCGCGCCGATTGCGGTGGCGCTCATCTTTCTGAGCAAGCTGAATTTGATCGGGGGCTAACTGCCGCTCAGCGGCCCCGCCCCGGGCTTCCGCTATTGTTCTACGGGTTTGGCATCATACATAGGAAACCACGGTTCCTGTTGGTCTTACACGCCAGCTGGGGGTAATCTATTCATGCGATGTTTGAACTTAAGTTTTCGAACCGAATACCTCACCCTCAGTAGTCCGGATTATCGTGGCTACGGTCTTCAATTACGTTGTCTCTCGGAATAAACGCCGCGGGCCCGCGGTGGGCAAAGGGCCGTGTCTACCCTAAATAACCGGGCAGCCTCTACCCTACTTTAATTTGACTTTGC
>NZ_JBQIQO010000036.1:0-23018 GCF_056799795.1 Rikenella sp. | reverse complement strand
GTAATGTCTTTTGTGGCGACCGACCAGCTATACCCGTAATTACCAACGACCATCAAATCCCCCAACCGCCCATCGGTTCCCACATCGCGGTAGCCCGGGGCGGGGCCGCTCGACACTCGAAAGCTAATCGCCTCTACCCCAATGAGCCACCCTACCCCTGCCAAAATTCGAAAATCAGGCTATCTTTGTAGCAGCAAAAACCAAACTACCCGAACCCGAGATGAAAAAACTCCTGATCGCAGCCGCCGCGCTGTGTACCCTCGGACAAGCCGGTGCGCAAAAAACACCCGCCGACTATGTCAACCCCTTTATCGGCACCTCCAACTACGGTACCACCCAACCCGGGCCCGTCATACCCCAGGGGATGGTCAGCATGTCGCCCTTCAACACCATTCCGCGGCCCGAACACAAAGTCCACACCGGCGGCTGGTGCTCCACCCCGTACGTGTGGGACAACCGGTGGACGATCGGCTTCACGAACGTCAACCTCAGCGGCGTGGGGTGTCCCGACTTGGGGTCGCTCATTCTGATGCCGACGACCGGGAAGCTGGAGGTCGACTTTCAGAAATACGCCTCGCCCCTCGCCGAACAAACCGCTAAAGCAGGCTACTACTCCGCAAAAGTGGAGGCTTACGACGTGCTCGCCGAGATGACCACCACGCTGCGCTCGTCGCGGTCGCGGTACACCTTCCCCGCCGGCGAGTCGCACATCCTCTTCAACATCGGACAGGGGCTCACTACCGAATCGGGCGGCTATGCCCGGATCGTGTCGGACTCCGAAATCGAAGGGTTCAAAATCATGGGCGACTTCTGCTACGGCGTGCCGCAGTCGGTCATTCCGGTCTACTTCGTCGTGCGGACGAACAAACCCGCCGAAAGCGTCCGATACTGGAAACAGCAGCCCGACTTCTCGCAGAGCGCCATCAAGGATTGGAGCAGCACCAGCGGACGATATAAAATCTACGACCGGTTCAAGCAACCGATTGCGGGGGACGACATCGGCGTGGCATTCGACTACTCCACCACCGACGGCGAGGTGATCGAGATTTCCGTCGGAGTTTCTTACGTCAGCATCGAGAACGCCCGCAAGAACCTCGACCGGGAGCAGCGGGGGAAGAACTTCGACGCTATTTATGCCGATGCGGTGGCGGCGTGGAACAACGTATTGGGCGTGGTCAGCCTCGACGGCGGGACGGAAGACCAGAAAACCCAGTTCTACACCGGCCTGTACCACAACTGGATACACCCGTTCGTGCTTCAGGATGCCAACGGCGACTATCCGGAGATGGAGAGCGGCCGCATCCGGCGGATGGAAGAGGGGGTAGACCGGTTGACGATGTTCAGCGGATGGGACGTCTATCGGCTGACGCCGTTCATGGGGGCTTTCTTCTTCCCGCAGCGGCAGAACGATATGGCGCGGAGCATGATGCAGATGTACCGCGAGGCGGGCAACCTGCCGAAATTCGAGATCGCGGGCAAGGAGTTCATGGTGATGGAGGGCGACGCGGCGCTGCCGTATATGACGGCCTGCTGGTTCCTGGGGCTCACCAAGGGGATCGACACGGAGACGCTCTATCAGGCGATGCTCAAGAACGCGACCGCTCCGGCCGCTGAGAACCGTATCCGCGGCGATCAGTCTTTCTATGCGGAAAATCACTACATCCCGCTGCGTTCGCGGTTCGACAACTCGGTGTCGCAGGCGATCGAATACTACGTGGCGGACTGGAGCCTCGGCCAGATGGCGCGGGCGCTGGGCCGGACGGCGGACTACCACATGCTGAACGCCCGCGCCATGGGCTACCGCAAATACTTCGACAAGAGTTACGGCCTGTTGCGGCCGGTGCTGCCGGACGGGACGTTCATGCCGGGTTTCGACCCGCGCGAGGGCGAGAATTTCAAACCGGTGAACGGGTTTCATGAGGGGAGCTCGTGGAATTACTCGTTCGGCATCCCGTACGACATTCCGGGGCTCATCAAGCTCTACGGCTCGCCGCGGCGGTTCGTCGATTCGCTGAGCGCCTGCTTCGACCGGGGCTACTTCGACATGGGCAACGAACCGGACATGGGCTATCCGTACTACTTCTCGTATGTCAAGGGTTCGGAGTGGAAGACGCAGTACTATGTGAACCAGTGTCTGGAACGCTACTTCGGCAACCGGCCGGGCGGGCTGCCGGGCAACGACGATGCGGGGACGATGAGCGCCTGGCAGAACTTGTCGATGATGGGGATCTACCCGGCGTGTCCGGCCAAGGCTGAATATATCATTACCACACCGACGTTCGACAAGGTCACGATCCGGCTCGACCCGAAATATTACGCGCGGAAGGAGCTGGTGATCGAGGCGGTGAACCGCACGCCGGAGAACATCTACATCGAAAAAATCGAGTTGGGGGGTAAACCTTTCCGGGGTTACTTCATCTCACATAAGGCTTTGACGGAGGCGGGCCGGCTGACGATCTACTGCACGGACAAGCCGCGCAAGTAGCCGGGCTGCTTTGGGAGGATTTTTTTGGAGGGCGTTCCTGCGGGTTTTCAAATGCCTCTCGTCCCCGTTTATTCCGAGAGGCAACGCAACTGAAAACCGTAAGCGCGTAAGTCTGTAACCTCGGCTCCGAGATCGCTCATGCTAAAATGCAAACATCCTCCATTGCTTTTCAGAGCTGTTGCTGCCCAGCTGAAGCCACCGCTGCCGGTATAGATTGGGTGGCCGTTCGCCCTTTCGCGGAAGCCCGGGGCCACAAGGCGTTTTACGGACTAACGCTGTTGTTTTGCTTTTGCTTTGGGGTAAATCCAGTCGGTTTTCAAGTGCCGAGCGGCACCGCCCCGGGCTACCGCCATCGGGGGACGGGTATAGTGAACGGTGACGGCAACTATGGGTACAGTTGGTCGTCTGCGGGCAGCGGTATTGATGGCATGCGTTTGTGGTTCCACTCGCAGGGTCTCAATCCCAGCTACGTAAGCAACCGTGCCACCGGTTATCAGTTGCGTTGCCTCTCGGAATAAACGGGACGTGGGCCCGCGGTGGACAAGGGGCAGCCTCTACCCGCCCGGTACGGCCCGAACAACGAACTTTTAACTAACACAACCAATACCAACCGAAAAAACTCGTATGAAAAAAATCCTCCTGAGCACGGCTCTCGGCCTGCTCGCCGCAGGCGCCTTTGCCGACGAGGCCGTGAAAGTCACCTACGCCACCCCCGGACGCGGCAACCGCGCTTCGGTCATGCGCGTCGTTCTGACCATCGACGGCGACCAGTGCCGCACCGGCTATGAACTCGACACCGCCCTGCTGATGCAGAATCCCGAATGGGCCGAACGCATCAAAGCCAACAAAAACAAAGGCGAACGCCGACGCGGAGTCACCGAAACCCAATACATCGACTACGGAACCGGCAAATACTACGGCGTCGCAGAGATGCCCGACGGCGAGATGATCGCCACCGAACAGTCCTTCGTGCTCGACTCCACCCTCAAGATCGAACCCAGCGATACGGTCATCTGCGGCTACCCCTGTAAAGTCGCCACGGCCATCATCCGCTCCAACACCGTCAAATACTGGTTCACCGACCAGGCCGGCGTGCGGGGCACCGCACAATCGGCGGCACATCTGCCCAACGGCCTTGTCCTGATGACCTCGCGGAACGGACACATCGGACTCCGCGCCCAGTCCGTCGAGAAGATTCCGTCGACCGGCGGCCCGATCATCCCGGCGTTCGACACCTTGGTGGACGCCTCGATGTACCGCTACCGCATCAACAACGCCGACGTGATCACCATCCCCGTCTTCCGGGACGAATACATCGGGATCACGAAATCCGACGCCCCGAAAAGCGTCGATTCGCTGCTCGCCGACGTCGTCTACCGCGTCAGCGGCGGGACGATCATCCTGAAAAAGGTCAAACTGCCCGAATCGGCTAAAGGGCGCGACATCTTCGTGCAGGTGGTTCAGAAGGCTGACAAGGATGCCTACGACCGCACCGGATCGGCCTTCGTCATTCCGGTCGGCAAAGAACAGTCGTTCCTCGACGCGCTGGTGAAAGGGATCGACAGCGTGCCCGCCTTCGTCTCGAACAGCGGCAAATCCTATCCCGGGATCATCGCGACCGACGCCTACGACACGCCGGTCGAAATGCTCCGCTTCTTCACCCCGTTCGGCGTGGGAGGCTACAACCGGGGGATCAGCGTGCCGGGACAGGTGTGGGCCGACTCGGTGATCTACCATCAGGACGTCACCCACCTCGCCCCGCTGCTCGAAGGCGAAGCCTGGGTCGGCGCCTACATCGGCAACTGGGCCGAAAAGGGGCACAAACTCTCGCTCACACTCAAATACCACCCGCAGGGCGGCGAAGAGGGGCGGCGGATCGTGGTGCCGGTCTTCAACTCGCTGAACCTGATGGAACAGGGCGGCCAGGGATATCCCGATTTTCTGGGGAGCGACTCGCTGCACGTGACGATCGACGTGCCGGAAAACATCCGCGGCGCACAGCTCGTCTACCTCACCACCGGACACGGCGGCTGGGGCGGCGGCGACGAGTTCAACCAGAAGGAGAACACGGTCTGGATGGACGGCGAAAAGATCTTCACGTTCATCCCGTGGCGCGAGGACTGTTCGTCGTACCGGCGTCGGAACCCGGCTTCGGGGAACTTCAGCAACGGCCTCTCGTCGAGCGACCTCAGCCGGTCGAACTGGTGCCCGGGGACGGTGACCAATCCGGTCTACATTCCGCTAGGCGACCTGACGAAGGGGAAACACTCGTTCACGATCGCGATTCCGCAGGGCAAGCCGGAGGGATCAAGCTTCAGCTACTGGTGTCTGTCGGGGGCGATCGTCGGCGAGGCGGTCGAACAGCTGCCGGGCGACGAGTTGCAGGCGGCGGATGGCAAAACGCCCAAAAAGGCTCGCAAAGCGAAGTCGAAAAGACGGTAATACCTATATAAAACAGAGAGGGCGCATATCCGCAAGTCGGATATGCGCCCTCTCTATTATAATCATATCACTACCCCACCCGACCGACGAAAAAGACGGTGGGTTCGCCCTGCATCGTCAGGCAGAACAAATCGGTATTTCCTCCGAGTCGTACCCCCAGCGCCTGGGCCACCTCCTCAGCCGAAGCCGAGAATCCGCGCCGATGGATGTTGGCGCGCCGGATGCTCCGCATCCGCAACAGACGGGCGATCTCTTTCGGCCGATAAGGGTGCCGAAAGGTGATTCGATAGACTTTGCCGACAAAATGTTCCGGGAGTTCCGCGGTAAACAGACAATCCCCCTCCAGACGCCATCCTCCCGGCACGTCGCCCAGATACTGTGCCGCATAAGCCGCCACGGTTCTGGACTTATAAAATCCGACGTCGGGCACCGCCAAAAAACGCTCCTCGCCGGGCAGCAGCGCACCAGTCGAAGCGACGGAGTCCGCCGCCTGTTCGCGCGCAAAGTCGAACCGTTCCACCCCGCCATGCCGAATGGCAGTCACCCGTCGATACACCTGTGTCCTATCGGCCTCGTCCGAAAAACCGAGCCAGACGAGCACCTCTTTGCACTCGCCATCGACGCTGACAACCTCCACGCCCGCCTCCGGGCCGAACAGGCGGTTCACCTCGTCGACATCGAACAGGGGCGAGAGTTTCAGCACGATCCGCCGCGCCGCACGCCGCAACACCGGCAGGAGTGCCAAGACGTTCGGCGAGCTCTCCTCCAGCGAGTAGACGCGCCGTCCGTCGCCGCTCTTCCGCGACGGGTCGATATAGACGAGGTCGACGGTCTGTCCCGCATGGGTATCAGCCGTCCACTGTTCCAAAAATGCTTCAGCAGTACCGTTCCGCACCTCGACGTTCCCCACGCCCAACAAACCGAGGTTCCACCGGGCGATCTCGGCCCGCAACGGATCACTTTCGACTGCGATCACCCGCTCGAAAACCCCTCCCAAGGCCCGCGCATCCACGCCCAGTCCGCAGGTCAAATCCACGGCCAGCCGCCGTTCATGAGGGGCCAAAAGAGTGCGCAGGGTTTCCGCCTTCATCCCCGCCGCCGCTTCGCTGCTGGACTGCTCGTAGGCGACCTGCGGCACGATGCACCGCGCGGCATAATACGAGGGGAGTTTACTCCGACACTTCTGCAACATCCGTATCTGACGCGTGACGGCCGGGTTGCGCAGCGCGAAAGCCAGCCGCTCCGGATCGCTCTCCAGATAGCGTTCGACGAGCTGTCGGGCTTCGTCGGCGAGGAGTATGTCGAGGTCGTGTCGTTCCAATGGAGGGTCGATTCCGACTATTGTCGTTCCTTGATCCACTCGCGGGCATTGACGAAGGCTTCGATCCACGGCGTAATCTCATCCTCCGACCGCGGCGCCACGTTCGGATAATAGCCCCAGTTCCACGGCCGCAAGGCCCGCTCCAGGTGCGGCATCATCGCCAGGTGCCGCCCGTCAGCCGAACAGATCGCTGCAGCGTTGTAATCGCTGCCGTTCGGATTCCCCGGATATTCCGAATAGAGGTATTTCATCGGAATGTGGTAATGCTCTTCGGCATACGGCAGGTGGAATTTCCCCTCGCCGTGCGCCACCCAGGTGCCCAAGATCGAATTTTCGAGCGACCGCAGCATCACGCTGGGCGACGGCTGAATCGTAACCCCCAGGAACCGCGATTCGAATTTGTGCGAGTCGTTGTGCAGCATCTTCGGCCGTTCTTCGTCCGTCTTCGGCGCGATGAGCCCCAGTTCGACCATCAGCTGGCAGCCGTTACAAATCCCGATCGACAAGGTGTCCGGCCGCGCGTAGAAGCGTTCCAACGCCTCCTTGGCCTTCGGATTGTAGAGAAACGCTCCGGCCCAACCCTTGGCAGACCCCAGCACGTCGGAGTTGGAGAACCCGCCGACGAAGGCGATCAGATTGACCTCCTCCAAGGTCTCGCGCCCCGAAATGAGGTCGGTCATATGCACGTCCTTGACGTCGAATCCCGCCAGGTGCATCGCCCACGCGGTCTCGCGGTCGCACTGGCACCCCTTTTCGCGGATAATCGCAGCCTTGATGCCGGTTTTCGTTTTGCGTTTCGGGTCGATGCCGTACTGCGACAATTTGCCGCTGAAATGAGCCGGAAAATCGTAGTACAACGGCTGTTTCTTATAGTTCTCGTACCGTTCCAGCGCCAGCTGCGGCGTGCTCTGGTTGCAATCCAAGAGGTACGAAGTCCGATACCACACATCCCGCATTTTGTCGATATCCAGCTGGAGCCGCTCGCAGCACCCGTGCCGCAGCGAGAATTTCCGCTCGCCGAGCACCTCGGCGATCCGCACCCCGGCCACGCCCATCCGGTCGAGCGATGCCAGCACCGCCTCGACCCGTTCCGACGCCACCTGAAGCACCACGGCCGGTTTTTCGCTGAACAGCAACTTCACCAGATCGTCGTTCCGCAGCGGGTTCAAGTCCACCGCCAACCCGGCCCGATTCCCGCCGAACGCCATTTCGAGCAACGTCGTAATCAAGCCGCCCCCCGAAACATCATGCCCCGCCAGCACATCGCCCCGTCCGATCAGCTCCTGCAGGCCGTTGAACGCCCGCGCAAAGTACCCCGCATCTCTGACCGTCGGCACATCGGCCGACGAGCCCACAGCCCCCACCACCTGTGCCAGCGCACTCCCGCCCAATAGGAAATCCTCGCCGCCCGTCATATCCACATAGACCAGCGCACTCCGATCGCAATATTCCTCATCCACCGCCGCCCGCACGCACTTCTTCACGTCCGAAACCTCGCCCGCCGAAGTAATGATCACCGTCCCCGGCGCCATCACGGCCTGTCCGTCCGGATACTTCTGGGTCATCGACAAGGAGTCTTTCCCCGTCGGAATGTTGATTTTCAAAGCCAACGCAAAATCGCTGGCCGCCTCGACCGCCCGGTAAAGTCTGGAGTCTTCCCCCTCGTTTTTACACGGCCACATCCAGTTGGCGCTCAAAGATATAGACTCCAGCCCTCCCCTGATCGGCGCAAAAACGATATTGGTCAACGCCTCCGCCATCGCCAGCACCGAGCCTTTGGCCGGATCGGCCATCGCCGCCGCCGGAGCATGCCCCAGAGCCGTCGCAATCCCCGCCGTCCCCTGATAGTCGAGCGCAATCACCGCACAGTCATTGAGCGGCAACTGGAGCGTCCCCGCGGTCTGCTGCATCGCCACGCGCCCCGTCACCGAACGGTCCACCTTATTGGTCAGCCAGTCCTTACAAGCCACCCCTTCGAGCTGCAACACATCCGTAAGGTAATCCCCGACCCTATTGACATCGTACTCCGGAGCACGGTAGGCCTCGACAACCGTATGGTCGGTCATCACCGTCCGCGGCGCCTCGCCGAACATGGCGCTCAGCTGCAAGTCGATCGGTTTATCACCCGTCCGGTTGTCCACAAAGGTGAACTGCATGTCCCCGGTCGTCTCCCCGATGACGTACATCGGCGACCGCTCGCGCTCGGCAATGGCCCGCAGTTTGTCGATGTGTTTCTCGTCCATCACCAGGCCCATCCGCTCCTGCGACTCGTTTCCGACGATCTCCTTGTCCGACAAGGTCGGGTCGCCGACCGGCAGCCGGTCGATATCGATCCGCCCCCCCGTCGTCTCGACCAGCTCCGACAGGCAATTGAGGTGTCCCCCCGCTCCGTGGTCGTGAATCGAGATGATCGGGTTGTCGTGCTCCTCGCTCAACGCCCGAATGGCGTTGTACGCCCGCCGCTGCATCTCCGGATTCGACCGCTGGATGGCATTGAGCTCGATGGCATTGGCATATTCGCCCGTCGCCACGCTCGAAACGGCTCCGCCGCCCATCCCGATCCGATAATTATCCCCGCCCAAAAGCACAACCTTATCCCCTTTTGTCGGCTCGTCTTTGAGCGAGTCGACTTTCTTCCCGTAGCCGATCCCCCCGGCGAGCATAATCACCTTGTCGAACCCATACGTCTTCCCATTTTCAGCATGTTCGAAAGTGTAAACCGATCCCGTAATCAACGGCTGCCCGAACTTGTTCCCGAAGTCCGAAGCGCCGTTCGAAGCCTTGATAAGGATATCCTCCGGAGTCTGATAGAGCCACGACCGTGCCGGAATCCCCCGTTCCCAGTTTCTGCCCCCGTCTAATCTGGGGTACGCGGTCATATAGCAAGCCGTCCCGGCCATCGGGAAAGCCCCTTTCCCCCCTGCGATCCGGTCGCGAATCTCGCCGCCCGTCCCCGTCGCGGCGCCGTTGAACGGCTCGACGGTGGTCGGGAAGTTATGGGTCTCGGCCTTGATCGAAATCACGCTCTCGAAATCTTCGGTCTCGAAATAGTCCGGCCCCTCATGGGATGCCGGCGCGAACTGTTCGACCACAGCCCCCTGCAAAAACGCGCAGTTGTCCTTATACGCACTCACCACCCGCCCCGGATTCGTGGTGGTGGTCTTCTTGATGAGCTTGAAGAGCGTCTCCGGCTTCTCCTCGCCGTCGATGACGAACTGTCCGTTGAAAATCTTGTGCCGGCAGTGTTCCGAGTTGACCTGCGAGAAGCCGAACACTTCGCTGTCGGTCAATGGCCGTCCGATCCGCACCGCCAAATCCTTGAGGTACTGTATTTCGTCCGGATTCAACGCCAGGCCCTGCTCCCGGTTGTAAGCCTCGATGTCCTCGATGTGGACGATCGGTTCGGGCTGCTTGTCGATGGTGAAGACGTCGCCGTCGATCGTCCGGTACATCCGGTAGAGCATCTTGTCATAAGGTGCCGCCTCACTGTCGACCATCCGGAACTCTTCGATCCGCACGATCCCGTCAATCCCCATGTTCTGGGTAATCTCGACGGCGTTGGTGCTCCACGGGGTGATCATCTCGCGCCGGGGGCCGACGAAGATGCCGCTCACCGATGAAACGTCGAGCCACTCGGCGTCGCCGAAGAGCCAGCACAGTTTGTCGATCGCCGACCGATCGAGCGCGGCGGCGGTCTGTACCGCAAAAAGGGTGTCGTCTTTACGGAAGAGTTGTATCATGGGATGGTGTATGGTTTTCGAACTTCAAATATACGTTTTTCCGGGCGGAATTCCGCCCCGTTTCCTGCTGTTTTTCAAAGCAACGGCCGGGGAGGAGGAAGGTTGAGCGGCCGCGCTACCTGACCCGCAGCCGCTGCCCCAGCCGAAGCGTGCTGTTGCGGTCGATGCCGTTGAGCTGGCAGATCCGGGCGATCGTCGTTCCGTATTTCGGCGCGATGCGGCCCAGAATGTCCCCCTTTTTAACGATGTGGTACACCGGCGCCCCCGAAGCCTGTTTGGGCTGCGCGGCGCGGATCATCGTCGAGTCGTCGGCTTCGGCCAGCAAGGTGTTGGCCAAGTCCGGTTCGTCGTCCTCTTCGAGCATCTCGGAGGCGCGCGAATGGATGCTGAAGTAGTCGCGGTTCAGGGCGAAGGTCTGGTAGCGGAGCATCCCGTTCTCGAAGTCGAAGAGGAACTCCGGGTCGAAGCTCTGGTCGCAGTAGCGGGTTTCGAAATGGAGGTGGGGCCCGAAAGCGCGCCCCGTCTGCCCCACGTAGCCGATCACCTGTCCCGTTTTGACGTAGTCTCCCACCCGGACGTTGCACTTCATGAGGTGCGAGTGCCAGGTCTCCAGCCCGTTGGGATGGCGGATAATGACCAGATTCCCGTACCCGCCGGTGTTGTATTTGGCGTACCGGACTTTGCCGTCGAACGCGGCCAGAACCGGTTCGCCCGGCTTCATCGGAATGTCCACGCCGTGGTGGTTCCGCCTGCGCCGGGGCCCGTATTTCGAGAGGACTTTGCCCTGCACCGGGCAGCAGAACTGGCCGAGGCTGTCGATCATGCGCAGGTCGACGGTCGCCGGCAGCTCGCCGAGCTCGATGTTGCGATAGGAGAAGACCGAGGCGGTGTCCCAGTGTTCGCGGAAAACGGACAGGTTGTCGAGCCGCCGCAGCTCCGGCCGGTAGTACTCCCAGGTGTTATTGCTGAAAATGATGACTTTGGTCTCGGGATCGGCCGTCGGGATGGTGTCCATCGGCCGCCGAGGGAGCTCTTCGAGCCGGGGCGTCGCAGGCGTTCCGCCGCGCCGCTGGGCCGAAGCCTCCTCCGGGGCGACGAAAAGGATCAGACCGAATACGAAACCGGCGACCAGCAGCGACCGATAGGCAAAGGTGCAAAAATACATAGGTATAATCATATAATAAATAGGTGTATGCAGGAACCGGTTATTGCAAACGCCCCTCCTTCAGGAATTCGGCCAGCCGGTCGAACGGGACTTCGGTCTGCTCGCCCGTGGCGAGGTATTTGACGGTGGCCCGCCGGGCCGCGGCTTCGTTCTCGCCGACGAAGACGAGATACGGAATCCCCCGCTTCTCGGCATACTCGAACTGTTTTTTGATCTTCGCCGGTTCGGGATAGAGCTCCACAGCAACCCCTCCGTCGCGCCGCACGCCGTCCATCAGGCGCAACGCCTCGCGGGCCTCCTCGGCGCCGAAGTGGACGAAGAGGGCGCGGACGCTCTCGGCGGTCTCGGCCGGAAAGAGGTCGAGCCCCAGCAGGACGTCGTAAATCCGGTCGGCGCCGAAGCTGATCCCGACGCCCGAGGTGTCGGGCATGCCGAAAATGCCGGTCAGGTCGTCGTACCGCCCGCCGCCGCAGATGCTCCCCATGGGAAAGTCCAAGGCTTTGACCTCGAAAATCGCGCCGGTGTAGTAGTTGAGCCCCCGAGCCAACGAGAGGTCGAGTTCGACAGGCAGTTCCACCCCGAGCGCCTCCACATAGTCGAGCACAGTGGTCACCTCTTCGATCCCGAGCCGACCGGTGGCGGAACGGTCGCCGATAATGGCGGTAATGGCTGCCAGTTTCTCGCGATTCGTCCCCGAGAGCTCCAGAATGGGCCGCAGCGCGGCAATCGCCTCCGCCTCGAGCCCACGTTCGGCGAGCTCTTCGTTCACGGCGTCGATGCCGATCTTGTCGAGTTTGTCGATCGCGACGGTGATATCCATCATCTTATCGGCATGGCCGATGGTCTCGGCAATGCCGTAGAGGATTTTTCGGTTGTTGAGTTTCAGCACGACCCGGATGCCCAAGGCGTCGAAAACGTCGCGCACGATCCGAATCAACTCGACTTCGTTGAGCAGCGAGTCCGACCCGACGACATCGACGTCGCACTGGTAGAACTCCCGGTACCGGCCTTTCTGGGGCCGGTCGGCGCGCCAGACGGGCTGTATCTGGTAACGTTTGAATGGAAAGACGATCTCGTTGCGGTGTTGCACGACGTACCGCGCGAAAGGCACGGTGAGGTCGTACCGGAGCCCCTTTTCGCAAATTCGGGTGGCGAGCGCGTTCGGGCTGTCGCTCTCGCTGGCGGCCAGCAGCTCCTCGCCCTCGATCCCCTTGAGGAAGTTGCCGGAGTTCAGCACTTTGAAGAGGAGTTTGTCGCCCTCGTCGCCGTACTTGCCGAGCAGGGTGGAGAGGTTCTCCATGCTGGGGGTTTCGAGGGGCTGGAAACCGTAGCGCCGGAAGATGCTTTTAATGGTGTCGAAGAGGTAGTTGCGCCGGGCGGTCTCGACGGGCGAGAAATCGCGGGTGCCTTTGGGTATGGATGGTTTCTGTATGGCCATGATCGATCTGTATTTCCTTTTTCGGCAACAGGGTGCAGCCTGCGCAGAGGGTGTTTTACCGGTGGCGGAAGCGGGCTGGGCCGGCCCATTGTTTCGGTTCTTTTTTGGTAGGACGCCTCCTTAGGCGAGCGGGCTTTTTCTCGCTTTTTCAGCCGCCCGCGGCAATTCTTGCCGAATTGGCTCACTGCCAATCGGCAGAATATGCCCTTTTTGGCGGGCGGGCGACGGATTTCACGCGCAGTTCTTTGTTCGCGCGCCTGGGGAAATCTTGTCAAAACGCGCAAGCGCATTTTGACGATTTCCCTCCTAAGGCGTGGCGCGCGAGCAGTTGAAAAGTAACAACGGTTGTATATGTCCGCGCGCTGACGAAAATCTTATTCAAAGCGCAAGACGCTTTGAATGATTTCCTTCTTCAGCGATCGCGCGCGGGAGAGCTTTGTCCAGCCTAAAACTGCGCTCAGGCTGCGCGGGCCCCACGTCCCGTGGACGGGAAATGCTTACGCATTTCAACTGCCAGCCTCTACCCCCGTTCTTTGTCCGCGCGCCACGCCACAGGCTTGGTCCGCGCGCCGCACAAAGATACGAAGATAATAACAATTTACAGATGTTCCGCGCAAGAGTCCGAAACGCTCCTTTTTCCTAACTTTGCGTTCGAAAAGATCCGGAACTACACAATGACTATCGACTTGATCCTCGTCGGAAAAACGACCGGCCAATGGCTGGAAAACGGCATAGAGGAGTATGTCGGCCGGCTGAAGCATTACGTGCGCTTCGGCCTCGTCGTTATACCCGAACTCAAAAACGCCCGCCACCTCCGCGAAGAACAGATCAAAACGACCGAAGGCGAACTGATCCTCGCCCGCGTCGCCGCCGGTGACCACGTCATCCTGCTCGACGAACGGGGCACGCTGCCCGACGGATCGGTGGAGTTCGCCGACCGGCTCCAGGGCCTCATGAACCGCGGCGTGCGGCGGCTGGTCTTCGTCGTCGGCGGAGCCTACGGCTTCTCGGAGGCGGTCTACGCCCGGGCCGACCAGCGGCTCTCGCTGTCGAGGCTCACCTTCTCGCACCAGATGGTGCGGCTGATCTTCATCGAACAACTCTACCGCGCTTTCACCATCCTCGGCGGAGAGCCCTACCACCACCGATAAAGCCGCGTCGTCGACGCACCACCCCCGATTCACAGCATCCGATCCTATGCGATTCTCCCGACACAACTTCACCAATCCCATCCGAGGGCTGGGGCTGCGGCTGCGGGCCCGGGCAATCCCCTACCTGCTGCCCGCCACCATCGCCCTCTTCGCCGTCAACATCTACTACATCGCCTTCCGCGTGGGCCGCGACGTCGATCCCGGGCTGAGGCATATCCGAACGGCCATCACCCGCATCGAACGCGAAACCGACCGCGTGGCCCGCAACTGGCTCGAAGCCGAGGACGACAGCCTCTACATCGAGAGGCTCTGGCGCGGCGACATCCCACCCGGATGGAGCGAACAAGGGGTCTCGATGCTGCTCTTCCGCGACACGACGATGGTCTACTGGTCGAACTTCCCGTACCAGGTCAACATGAACGACTTCTGGCTGACCCCGTCGCATTCGATCCGGAAGATCGGGCCGCGCCACGGGCTCATCCTCGTGCGGGCCCGCGGCAACCGATCGGCCGTGGTGACGATCAACCTCTACAACGAAGAGACCGGCCTCTTCAACCCCTATATCTTCCGCGAACAGCGCATCGAGCTGCTGCCCACCTCCGACGGCCCCCATGCCCGGCAGATCGGAGCCACGCGCGTCGAAACCGACAACTGCGCCTTCTACCTCAAAGCCAAACCGCGCAAAGAGGTGCCCGGCGGAGCGGCCTTCTGCGGCTGGGCGGCGATCCTGCTGCTGTGCCTCTACCTCAAGAACCTGATCCGCACCCGCACGCGACGACACAACGCATTGCGCCATGCGGCCCTCTTTTTCATCGTCCTCGCGCTGCTGCGCGTCGGGCTCCACTACGTCGGCATTCCGAACGCCAACGGATCGCTGTTCGCCAAAGTATACGGCGCCAACAATGTCATCCTGGGGTCGCTCGGCGACCTCTTCCTCACGTTCGGCATGGGGTTCGTCTACGTCGCGTTCCTGTTCAACATCCGGGCGAAACTGGCCTGGGACTGCCGGCAGCGTCCGGAACGGATCCGACAGATCGTTCTGGGACTCTATTGCCTGCTCACGGCGGTCGTCGTCTCCGTCTTCCACTACGCGCTGATCCTCTCGATCTACACGCCGCGCATCAATGTCCAGATATACGACATCTTCGACCTGTCGTACAACAGCGTGATCTTCTACCTGCTGTTCGTGCTCTTCGTCGGCATCCGGTTCCTGATGGTGCGGGTGCGGCACACGCTCTTCGCGACCCGGCGCCTGTGGCAGCGCACCCTGTTCACCGGCGGGCTGATCGTCCTGCTGCTGGCCCCGGTCGAGTCGCAAATCCGATACACGGGCTACATTCTGCTGCTGTTCTACCTCACGATGGCACTCGTAGGCTACTCCCAGATCAAGTACCGCTACCTGGGCCCGTTCCTGCTCTCGCTGGCGATCTACAGCGCCTACTTCACCTTCTTCGCCACGCTGGAGGATACGGCAGCGCAAACCAATGCCCAACGGCTCTATGCTCGCATCCTCGCCACCTCGCCGCAAGACCGGATCATCCAGCAGGACGAAGAGGTGCCCGAGGGAGAACTGACGCCCGACATCCGGTTCCAACACTTCACCTACGTCCGGGTGACGGACGGTCGCATCCACTTCAAACACGGCAACGACAACGACTACCAGGCCCTGTTGGCCGCCGTGCCGAGCGGACACGACACGATTCTCTACGCCAACGGAGAGGCCCACTACCTGTTCAACTACGACGAACCGGGGGCGCGCCACGGCCTGCTGATCGTCTCGCGCCGCGACAGCACGCTGCTGGACGTGGCGGCGCTGTACGCCTACACGTTCCTGATCCTGTTCGTGCTGTGCGGTCTGCTGCTCGAACTGACCGGATATACGTTCGACATCCAGCGGTTCAGCAGCCGGATGACTTTCAAGATCCGAACGGTGGTGATCGGCGTGGTGCTCTTCGCCATGGTGGCCGTCACGACCGTCATCATCCGCCACACGATGGCCCAATTCAAGGGCGATAACCGACGGGTGGTGAACAATACGATCCAGCGGCTGGCGACCGACCTCTCGCGCTACCTGACGCGCCATCCGCTCGACCGCGAAACGGCTGAGCGGTGGCTCGCGACGGAACAGAACAAGGACGAGTTCTCGATCAGCCTGTTCAGTCCGTCCGGGCGGCTGATCGCGTCGTCGGCCTACAACACGATCCACCTGGCCCGGATGCGGAGTCAGGCCTACCGCAGCCTGCACTACCTGAAACGGCCGATGTTCGTGATGGATATCGGGGGTGCGCAGTACACGTCGGCTTTCGTCCCGATCATCGTGGAGGGCGATCTGAAAGGCTACCTGAACCTCCAGTACTACGGGGCGGATGCGAACGGCGGATTCCTGCGCCACGAGCTGTTGGCCGACGTGCTGAACCTGTTCCTGATCATTCTGTGCATCTCGGTGATCCTCTCAGAGTTCCTCTATCGGCTGCTGACCAAGCCGTTCAACCAGCTGCACGAAGCGATGCGGAACATCTCGAAGATGCAGAAAATCGACGCGGCGGGCTCGAGTTCGAGCCGCCAGATCAGCGACGAGGTGGGGTTGCTCGTGGAGCAGTACAACCGGATGATCGACTACCTGGAAGAGAGCTACCGCCAGCTGGCGCGCAGCGAACGCGAGGGGGCCTGGCGCGAAATGGCCCGCCAGGTGGCGCACGAGATCAAAAATCCGCTCACGCCGATGCGGCTCAAGATCCAGATGCTGCAACGGACGCTGCAACAGCAGGAGCAGCAGACCGAGCTGAATGTCAAAGTACAGGAGACGCTCTCGTTGTTGCTGGATCAGATCGACCTGCTGACCAAGATCGCGAGCGAGTTTTCGGACTTCGCCAAGATGGGCGAGGGTCATCCGACGAAGATCGACCTGAGGGTGTTGCTACGGAACGTGGCGAGCCTCTATGCGGCTCATGACGGGATCGACCTGCGGCTGCTGGAGCCGGGGCCGGAGGCCGGGCCGGTATGGGTGACGGCGGATGCGGATCACCTGACGCGGGTCTTCGTGAACATCTGCCAGAATGCGGTGCAGGCGGTTGGCGACCGTCCGAACGGACGGATCGAGATCGGGTTGCACGTCTCGGAGGGTCGGGCGCGTGTGCGGATCAGCGACAACGGAACGGGCATCCCGGAGGAGATTCAGGCGAAGATTTTCGTGCCGAACTTCACGACGAAGAGCAGCGGCAGCGGTCTCGGCCTTCCTATCTCGCGCAAGATCATCGAGTTGCTGGAGGGCAGCATCGGGTTCGAGAGCGTGGTGGGCGAGGGAACGACGTTTGTGGTCGATTTGCCGATCGACGAGGCGGAGCATCCTGCGGGGGCATAAGTGTTTTGGATAGCTGCTCGCCCCAAAGGGTCTTTTGACAAATGAGATAGAGGCGATCATTGGAGGTAGAGGTGGGCTGTTACTTGGGAAGAGGCGACCGTTGGGGGTGAGGCGGGCCGTTACTTGGGGGTAGAGGCTGCCAGTAAAACGCCCTGTGGGCGCGCCCCGAGCAACCGCTTCCACGGCGAGGGGACACCGGCCAGTGTCGGCAGCAGCGGGTACGGCTGGTTGGCGACGTCTTTCAATTCGGGCGGCCACTACCGGGGGATGTACTTGAATTTCTATACGACAGCTCTCTATCCGATCAACGCGGACGCACGTGCTTACGGTTTTCAGTTGCGGTGCCTCTCGGAATAAACGGGCAGGAGGCTCTCGACGGAACCGATTGGGGACTTAGAACCCGGGCTTGGGCCTATTTTCTTTCAGATTTTGCAATTCGAGCGCCGCTCGGCCCCGCCCCGGGCTACCGCCACCGGGATACGGGCTTTCAAGGCAATATCGGCTACTGTGGTTCCAGCAGATCCTCCTCTACGGCCAACGGTACGGACGACGCACGGCTGGATTTCAGCGTAGCCTGGCTCTATCCCGGTTACGCGAGTGGCCGCGCTTACGGTCTTCAGTTGCGGTGCCTCTCGGAATAAACGGGCAGGAGAGCTTTCGACAGAACCGATTGGGGACTTAGAACCCGGGCTTGGGCACGGCTGTTCTATTCAGATTTTGCGAGTCACGCAGCCCGCCCCGGGCTACCGCGACGACTCTTCGGGCGTGCTGGACGACATCGGCAACGGCGGGTACAGCTGGGGTTCCACGGTCAGCGATATCTACGGGCAGTTCTTGTGGTTCTACACACGGACTCTCAACCCGAGTCGAGCGCATTATCGCGGTCACGGTTTCCAGTTGCGTTGCCTCTCGGAATAAACGGCGCCGGCGGTTCGAAGAACCGCACTATTCGTTCTTGGTTTAAGCGGGTCGAAGCCTGCGGGGCCTAAAACGAGCATAGCGAGTTGCGGGCCTCCGCGGCGGGAGGCTTCGGCCCGCACGACCCTAAAGGGTCGCAAAAGCACTATTTTTTCAGCCGGGTTCGTCCTCGGCGCGCCCCCCACGCGCCGCTAAAGCGTCGCCCTTGCCGAGGACGGCGATTCCTCTTGGAATCGCGCTATTCGCTCGCAGCCTATAGCAGCTCGCCGCTAGCGGCGGACTGCGCGACCCAAAGGGTCGCAAGAGCTCAGCCTAACTCACCGCCCCAATTCTGTCGGGTTCGGGCTGCGCGCTCCGGGGGTGGGCCGAACGGCCCAGCGCGCAGGCCCGGCGGTTCTACGAACCGCAATAGCACGACCAACAATTCGGCCCAACCCACAGCCCCCTGCTCGGCCCAGCGCGGCGCGAAAACCGTAATCGGTTTTCGCGCCTGAAGAACAAGCACAGCCCAACTCACCGACCGATTCTCCACCTCGTGTCCGCCTCACTGCGGCTACGCTTGCGCTCCGCCGCGTTTTCGCGCGCCTTACGCGATTCATTCTATTTCGGCTTGTCGCCGAAATAGTTGAATCGCTTCTTTAGGCGGCGGCGCGCGATCCGGTCATTGCCCCGGCTGGTACTGTTCTCTTTGTGAACAAAGAGAACCAGAAAACCGACGCAGCAACCGAGTGCCATCAAACTTGTTTGAATGGCCGAGGTGCCAGGAGGAAGGCGAAGCCAAACTTTAGACGGATGCTGACGCATCCTCCAGCTGCCGACGGCCCAAATCTTTGTCCGCGCGCTGGCGGAAATCTTATTCAAACGCGAAACACGCGTTTGAATGATTTCCTACTTCAGCGATCGCGCGCGGTTAGACGAAGAAAGAATAGTTACGGCCACGCGCCATGACGCGAACGCGTCGGCCGGCCGGGCTCCGCGTGCCCGCGGTGGGCAATGGGCCGCCTCGACCCAATCCATTACAATAATAAACTGAGCCTCCACGCTCCACCGAGATAAAAAAGCGGCGGGCATACAGCCCGCCGCGTCCGAAAACTAAGGAAGAGACTAAAAAATCCCTGTCAATACCCCCTATAACCCGCACTTGACAAACTCGATCGCCCGACGCAACAGGTGATCCCGAGACGAACCCATCCCGTGGTTCTTGTCCGGATAGATCGCCATCTCGAACGACTTGCCCGCCCGAACCAGCCGCTCAATCATCTCGTAGCTGTTCTGGATGTGCACATTATCGTCCCCCGTGCCGTGCGCCAGCAGCAGTTTGCCCTTCAAGCGGTCGGCGAAGAAGATCGGACTGTTGTCGTCGTACCCCGCCGCATTGTCCTGCGGCAACCCGTTGTAGAGCTCCGTATAGATCGTGTCGTAATACCTCCACGACGTCACCGGCGCTACCGCCACCGCCAGCGCGAAGACATCGTTCCCCTTCAGAATGCCGTTCAGAGCCATGAATCCCCCGAAACTCCAGCCGTAAATCCCGATCCGCGCCGGATCGACATAAGGCAAACTCCCCAAGTACCGCGCCGCCGCGATCTGATCCTGCACTTCGAGCCCCCCGAGATTCCCGTAGGTGCACTTGCGGAACTCCGCCCCCCGGAAACCCGTTCCGCGGCCGTCCACACACGCCACCAGAATCCCCTCCCGCACCAGCGCCGCCTCCCACGACCACCCCCACTTGTCCGCCACCTGCTGCGACCCCGGACCGCTGTATTGCGTCATCAGCACCGGATAACGCCGCGTGGAGTCGAAATCAGCCGGTTTGAGCAGATAGCCGTTCAGCGTCGTCCCCTCCGGCGTCGTGAAGGTGAAAAACTCTTTCCGCGGCAAGGTGTACTCCGACGCCATCCGACGCCGCAACGCCGCATTGTCCTCCAGCACCCGCACCGCACCTCCGTCCGCCACCCGCCTGAGCGTCACCACCGTCGGCGTCTCGCTGTTCGAAAAATAGTCGATCCAGTACCGGTACCCCGGCCCGAAAACCGCCGTATGCGTCCCCGCCTCGTCCGCCGCCGACAGCCGACGCTTTCCCCGACCGTTCAGCCCGACGCTGTAAATCCCCCGTCCGAGCGGCGAATCCTCGGTAGACTGATAATAGACCCTTCCGCGCTTCGCATCAATTCCGTAAAGGGCCGTCACCTCCCACGCCCCCTCCGTAATACGGTTCTGCAACCGCCCCGCCATGTCGTACCGGTAAAGGTGCATCCACCCGTCCCGCTCGCTCTTGACCACAAACCCGCGCCCCTCCGGCAGAAAAGTCGCCGTCTCGTTGTTGATCCGTTCGATGTACCGCGGGTCGCGCTCTTCGTACAGCACAGACGTCGCCCCCGTCGTCGCATCGGCCAGCAGGATTCGATAATGATTCTGCAACCGGTTGAGCCAGTGCACCGCCAGCCTCGCTCCGTCCCCGTCGCGCCCCGTCGCCGCCCACTCGATCCGGGGCACGTAGATGTCCATCGAATCGGCCCCCGACGCGAGGTCGACATCGACGATCGAATCGCCGTCGAACCGGTAGATCCGGATGCCGACCACCGAGTTCATCTCGCCCGCTTTCGGATACTTGAAATTGTAGTTCTCCGGATACAGCCCCCCGCGGAAGGTGTTCATCGAGTATTCGCGCACGCCGCTCTCGTCGAACCGGTAGAAAGCGATGGCGTCCGAGCCCGGCGCCCACTCGTAGGCCCGTGCAAAGCTGTACTCCTCTTCGTAAACCCAGTCGGGAATGCCGTTGATAATGGAGCCCCGCACCCCGTCGTGCGTAATCTGCCGCTCGACGAAAGTCCCGTCGGCCGCCGGGGCCGAGAGATCGACCACGAAAAGATCGTTGTCGCGCACGAACGCCGCTTGGGTTCCATCCGGCGAGAGGGTCGCTTCCTGCTGCTTCCCGCCCACGGACAAAGGCCGCAGGTCGCCCGTCGTGCGGTCATAAACATAGTAATCCGCCCGCGAAGAGTGCCGGTAGATCGGTTCACGACCCGTGGTCAGCAGCATCTGCCGCCCGTCGCGACCGATCACGTAGTCGGAAACCTGCGGAAAACCCTCCGGTCGCCGGAACAGCGTATCGACCAGCGCCCCGTCGGCATACCGCCACCGCAGCACATCTCCGTTGCGGCTCAGCGTGGTATAGTGTTCGCCGTCTTCCATGGCCCGCAGCCCGTACACGCTCCGTGCCGCCAGTTTTCCTCCGGCGATATCGTCGTAGCCGATCTGCCGCTTCGCCTCCGGAGCCGCCTGCGCCCCCGTCGCCATACCGCCGAGCAGGGCGATACCTATTATATAACCGTATATCCGTCTCATGCTTCGACCGCTTTAAGGCTCATATCCAGGCTTTTGATCTGATGGGTCAGGGCGCCCACCGACACGTAGTCCACGCCGCACTCGGCATAGTCGCGGAGGTTTTCGAGCGTGATCCCGCCGGAAGACTCGGTCTCGGCACGCCCCGCCACCCGGGCGACCCCCTCACGTGTCTGCTCGATCGTGAAGTTGTCGAACATGATGCGGTCGGCACCGCCCGCGGCGAACACCCGGTCGATGTCGTCCAGCGACCGCACTTCGATCTCGATCTTCAAATCCTTTTGCTTCTCGGCCAGGTATTCGCGTGCGCCCCGGAGCGCGTTTTCAATCCCCCCGGCGAAGTCGATGTGGTTGTCTTTCAGGAGAATCATGTCGAAAAGCCCGATGCGGTGGTTCTCCCCTCCCCCGATCCGGACGGCCATCTTTTCGAGCATCCGCATCCCGGGGGTGGTCTTCCGCGTGTCGAGCACTTTGGTTTTCAGCCCCTTGAGCCGGTCGGCATAGACGGCGGTCTGGGTAGCCACGCCGCTCATCCGCTGCATGAGGTTGAGAATCACGCGCTCGGCCTGCAACAGGGAGATCAGGTTCCCTTCGACATAAAAGGCGATCTGGCCGGGTTCGACCCGGTCGCCGTCGTTCAGTATCCGCTCGAACGCCACGGTCGGATCGAGCCGCCGGAAGACTCGTTCGGCCACCTCGACGCCGGCCAGCACGCCGGCCTGTTTGATGAGGAGTTTCATCCGCCCGCGCCGGTCGGCGGGGATGGAGCTGAGCGAGGTGTGGTCGCCGTCGCCGATGTCTTCGGCAATGGCCAGCTCGATCAGCCGGTCGACGTAGGGTTCGTAGGCTTTTTCCATGGTGGTGTATCTGTTTCGTATGGTTGTGGTTACTTTCGCGCCTCCATATAGGACTGGAGGATGATGACGGCGCTCACCCGGTCGACGAGTCCTTTGTCTGTGCGCCGCCGGTTCCGGGGGACTCCGCCTTCGATGATGGCGCGCTGGGCGAGCACGGAGGTGAAGCGTTCGTCGTGGAAAACGACGGGTATCCCGGGCAGGGCGCGCCGCAGCTGGCGGACGAAGGGGTCGATGTAGCGCCACGATTCGGATCGCTCGCCGTTCATCTGCCGCGGGTCGCCGATGACGAACATTTCGACGTCGTTTTCGTTCGCATAACGGGTCAGATAGTCGACTGCTTCGTGGGCGGGCACGGTGTCCAGCGGGTTGGCAATCAGCTGCATGGGGTCGGTCGCGGCGATTCCGACGCGTTTCCGTCCGTAGTCTATGGCGACGATCCTGCTCATTTCTTCTCTGCAAAAATAGGGAATTATTCAGTATGTACCCCGCCCCGGGCAACCGCAACGCATCTGCGGGCGAGCCGGTGAACGGCGGGTACTTCGGGTACAGTTGGTCTGCTGCCACGAGCGGCTTTGTCGGCTTGGACTTAGGTTTCTATGCGCAGGGGCTCAAAACCGACCGCTCGGACTACCGGGCTCAAGGTCTTCAGTTGCGTTGCCTCTCGGAATAAACGGGCCGCTGTGTCTTTTAATGACAACTTCGTTTGGGAACTGCCTCCTGCGGTTCGCAGAACCGCGCGGGCCGGACGCCTCCCCCTCGGGAGGCCCGCAACGTTCGCATGCTCACTGCGCCCAC
>NZ_JBQIQO010000035.1:0-23117 GCF_056799795.1 Rikenella sp. | reverse complement strand
ACAGGCCGAACCTGAAAGAATGTGGTGATAAACGGGTAGTGATTTGGGCCGAGCTTTTGCGACCCGCAGGGTCGCGCAATCCGCCGCCAGCGGCGGATTGCTATAGGCTGAGAGCGAATAGCGCGATTCGTAAAATCGCCGTCCTCGGCGAGGGCGACGCTATAACGCGCGTGGGGGGGCGTACCGAAGATGAATAGACCGTGCTCTTGCGACCCGAAAGTTCGCCGCCCCTGCGGCGGCGAACTGCCGAGAATGGAGCGGTGAATGGGGTGTTGTCGCGCCCAGAAATGGGCCGTACTTTTGCGACCTATGGGTCGCGCGGGCCGGAGCCACTTCCGGCGTAGGGCCGCAATCTCGCAGAGCTCGTTGCGCCCACGCTGGCTCCGGCCGCCAAAGTCGCAATAAAATAGGATAGAGGCGGCCAGTTACTTAGAGTAGTTCCAGCCCCTTGCCCACCGCGGGCCCGCGGCGTTTATTCCGAGAGGCAACGCAACTGAAGACCATGGCCACGACTGTCAGAGTAGCTGGTGCTGAGGCCCTGCGCATTGAAATTCAAGTCCAGACCGTAGAGACAGCCTGTTGTGGACGACCAACTGTAGCCGTAGCGACCGATGCCGCCCAAGGCACCTGTATCCCGATGGCGGTAGCCCGGGGCGCGGGTGGAATTTCAGATGAGGCAGGCGTGGGGGGGAGAACTCAAAGGAAAAAAGGTAACAGATGAATGACGATGGCGCAACCCATCATCAAAACGTACAGAAAGTTAGTGAGAAAGTTGGGCTTCCGGCTGTTGAAATAGGTCGGAATAATCACCGCCAACGGAATGGCGACGATCGGCAGCTGGTAGAGCGACCGGCTCGGCATGGCCGCCAGCGAGAGCAGATTCGCCAGCAGCATCCAGATGAAAAAAATGTAGGCCTTGAACGGCTTGAGTTTGTAGCTGCGGCTCCGCCCGAAAAAGGTGATGAGCGACAGGATGAACAGAATAACGACGCAACCGATAAATGTCCATTCGAAACTGCTGAAGTATTCGATGGCGGGAAGCGGCTGCGGGGTGAGTAAGGCGTCGCGACAGGCGGGCAGAATGCTCAGAAAGTCGCCTCCGGCAAGCCATACGCCGTAGGCGCTCAAAAAGAGGGGAATCAGCCAACCGCCGAAAGCGGCGACCCATTCGCGGAGGTCGAATAGGCGGAAGATGGTCAGTCCGACGGGTATCAGCACGACGAGCAACAAGGCGGGTGCGTAGATGGCGCCGGCGGTGCCGAAGATGAAACCGACGGTCATATAGGCGCCGGTGCTCAGCGGTTTGTAGTTGTAGCTCCGGAAGATGATCTCGCAGGCGAGCAGCAGCAAAAATGCGGCGAGCAGCGGCCGGAAGGTGAGGTAGTTGTTGTAGTATCCGGAGCTGATCAGGAGGTAGATGATGGAGGGCATGTAGGTGCGCTCCAGAAAAATGACGTTCCGAATGACGATCCGGGTGACGAAAAAGGAGTTGATGAAGACGAGAATTGAAGAAAACAGGACGCCCAAGGCGGGAACTCGAATCAGAAAACTGTCGATCAGCACTCCCAAGGGTGTCCCGGCGGCCGGGCTGGATGTCCCGCTGGCGTATGGGGCTCCGATCTGGCGATAGTGCTCGGGATGAAACAATTCGACTCCCCAGAAGATGACGATCAAGAGCAAAAAATACAAAAAGGTCTTGAACAGATTCTGACGGGTGAGGTCGAAACTCATCTTCTGATCTTTAAATTCATTCGCTTTTGTGGATTTGCCCTGTATGGAACTGTTCTTTTTCTGAAGAAAAAGAACCAAAAAGACTTTCGACGGATGCTAACGCATCCTCAAGTTGCCGGCGGCCCGGTTCTTGGATTCTTCTTTGGGCCGGGGATTCTTTCGGGGCGCGATATGCGAGTATTTACCCCACGCGCCCCGGAGAACCCCGACCCAAAAGCAATCGCAAAGACTGAGGACTGCGGAGCCTAAGGCGTAGCGTAGCTATCATGAAAGTTCTTTGCGTCGCTTTCTTTCAAGAAAGCGACAGTTCCCTGCGGGTAGATACCTCAGAGCCGAATGGTTTTATAATAGATCGCGGCCGATGTCGCGACGACAATATTTACCCTCGTATGTAATCCCCTCGATCGTGCCGTAAGACCGTTCCGTCGCCGCAGGAATCGAATCCCCCAGCGAAGTCACCGCCAGCACCCGTCCCCCCGCCGTCACCGTTTCGCCCCCCTTGGGAGCCGTTCCGGCATGGAAAACGATCGTCTCGTCCTCCGTCTCCACGCCCGATTCACCCGCAGCAGCGGTCGGCAAACCCTGAATCGGAAGCCCCTTGGCGTATTCCCCCGGGTAGCCCCCCGACACGCAAACTACCGTCGCCGCCGTCCGAGGCGTCACCGTGATCGTCTTCTCCTCCAACGTGCCGTGTGCAATCCCCTCGAACAGGTCGATGATGTCCGACGTAATGCGCGGCAAAACCACCTCCGTCTCCGGGTCGCCCATCCGGACGTTGTATTCGATCACTTTCGGCTCGCCCCCGCAGTTCATCAGGCCGATGAAGATAAAGCCCGTGTAGTCCAGCTCCTCCTCCCGAATCCCGCGAATCGTCGGTTCGACGATCCGGGTGCGCACCTTCTCCATAAACTCCGGAGTGGCGAACGGTACCGGCGACACAGCCCCCATCCCGCCCGTATTGGGCCCCGTATCCCCCTCGCCGATCCGCTTGTAGTCCTTCGCTTCCGGCAAAATCTTGTACGACTTGCCGTCCGTAGCCACGAAAACCGAGACTTCGATCCCCGACAAAAATTCCTCGATGACCACCTTTTTCGAAGCCGCTCCGAACTTGCCCTCCAGCATGGCCCGCAGTTCCGCCTGCGCCTCCGCCAGGTCGTCGATAATCAACACCCCTTTCCCCGCCGCCAAACCGTCCGCTTTCAGGACATACGGCGCCTGCACCTTGTCCGAGAGGAATGCGCATCCCTCTTCGACATTGTCCCGGGTGACGGTAAAATAGGCTGCCGTCGGCACCCCGTGCCGGCTCATAAACGCCTTCGCATACTCCTTGCTCCCCTCCAGCCGCGCCGCCTCCTGCGACGGCCCGATCACGGGGATGTGCCGGATCTCGGAGTCGTTCAGGAAATAGTCTTTCACCCCCTCGACCAACGGCTGTTCGGGCCCCACCACCACGAGGTTGATGTAGTTGTTCAGCACGAACTGCTTGATGGCCGGAAAGTTCGACGGGTCGAGGTCGGCATTGACCCCGCACGACCGCGTCCCCGCGTTCCCCGGCGCGATGAAGAGCTTCTCCAGCCGCGGACTCTGCGCGATTTTCCAGGCAAAGGCGTGTTCCCGGCCCCCGCTGCCGAGCAGCAGAATATTTACCGTCTGCGGTAATTTCATCCGAATCGATTTTTTTAGTGAGACAAAGATACGTAAATTTGACACTCCCGGCAATCCGGGAAGCGAGAATAAAACCATACAAACAACGAGGATATGAAAAAACGACTGATCGGGCTGGTCGCTGCGGCGACGGCTCTGTGCGCGCCGTTCGGGGCGGCGGCCGACGAGGGGATGTGGCTCTTGCCTTTCATCGAGCGGATGAACATCGAACAGATGAAGGCCAAGGGGCTCAGGCTCGACGCGCGGGACATTTACGACTTGAACCGGACGTCGCTCAAGGATGCGATCGTGATCTTCGGCGGCGGGTGCACGGGCGAGATCATCTCGCCCAACGGGCTGATCGCCACGAACCACCACTGCGGCTACGGGTCGATCCAGCAGCACAGTACGGTGGAACACGACTACCTGAAGAACGGCTTCTGGGCGCAAACTTTGGAGGAGGAGCTGCCGACTCCGGGGCTGGCGGTGACCTTCATCCGCGAGATCAAAGACGTGACGCCGGAGGTGCTGGCCCGGGTGAAGCCGGGGATGACCGAGGCGCAGCGCAATGCGGCTGTGAAAAAGGCGTCGGAAAAGATCGTCAAAGCCCATAGCGATGCCAAGGCTTTTCGCGGCGCGCAGGTGGTGCCGATGTTCGGCGGGAATCAGTATCTGTTGTTCGTGACGGAGCGCTTTACGGATGTCCGGATGGTGGGAGCGCCGCCGTCGTCGGTCGGGAAGTTCGGGGGCGATACGGACAACTGGATGTGGCCGCGGCATACGGGGGATTTCTCGCTGTTCCGCGTCTATGCGTCGCCGGACAACAATCCGGCGGCGTACTCGAAAGACAATGTGCCTTACCGGGCGCCGAAGCATCTCGAAATCTCGCTCAAGGGATACAAAGAGGGGGATTATGCGATGATTATGGGGTTCCCGGGGCGGACGAACCGCTATATGACTTCGTATGAGATCGACCAGGTGCTGGAGCAGGACAATCCGATCCGCATCTTCGTCCGGGGCGAACGCCAGAAGTTGCTGTGGGAGGATATGATGGCCGATCCGAAGGTGCGGATTCAGTATGCGAGCAAGTATGCGGGATCGTCAAACTACTGGAAAAACTCGATCGGGATGAGCCGCGGGCTGCGCAAGTTGGATGTGCGGGGCAAAAAGGCGGCTCAGCAGGCCGAGTTTACGGCGTGGGTGAATGCGGCGCCGGAACGGCAGGCTGCATACGGCCGGGCGTTGCCGCTGATCGACAGCGCGGTGCGGTTGCGGCGCGAGGCGGCGCGGATCCAGCAGTTTATGAACGAGGCGTTGCGGACGGGGGTGGAGAGCTTTACGCTGGGGACGGCGGTGAACGGGATTCTCGAAGGGCAGAAGGATGACAAAAAGGCGGCGGAGGCGATCCGTCGGGCGGGCGAGGCGTTCTTCAAAAACTACAGCCCGGCGACCGACCGTAAGGTGACGCGGCGGATGTTGCAGATCTTCGCGGACAGTGTGGCGGCGGCGGACGAGCCGTCGTTCTTCGCTGCGGTGCGGCCGGATGTGGCGGCTTATGCGGCTCGGTTGTCGGAGGGTTCGCTGCTGACGGATACGGCGCGGTTCTACGGGGCGTTGGCGAATTTCGACCGGGCGCAGTGGACGGCGGATCCGGCGGTCGTGGCGGCGGCTTCGATCGCGACGAAGAGCAAGGAGTTGGCGGATGGGGCGTTGAAACCGGCGGCCGAGCTCTTTGCCGAGGGACATCGGCTGTGGGTGGCTGGGCTGCTGGAGATGAATCCGGAGCGGGCGTATGCGCCGGATGCCAATTTCACGTTGCGGCTGACTTACGGGCAGGTGCTGCCGTATTGGGCGGCGGATGCGGTGTTCTATAACTACTTCACGACGCTGGGCGGGGTGATGGCGAAGGAGGATCCGAAGAATCCGGATTTCATCGTGCCGGAGCGGCTCAAGGAACTTTACAAAGCGAAGGATTTCGGGCCGTATGCGGTGGATGGCGAGGTGCCGACTTGTTTCCTGACGAACAACGATATCACGGGGGGTAACTCGGGGAGTCCGGTGCTGGATGCGGAGGGTCGCCTGTTGGGGCTGGCGTTCGACGGCAACTGGGAGGCGATGAGCGGCGATGTCGCGTTCGAACCGGAGGTGCAGCGGACGATTGCGGTGGATATCCGGTATGTGTTGTTTCTGATCGATAAGTATGCGGGTTGCCGGCGGTTGATCGACGAGATGACGATCGTGCGGTAGATCGTGCAGTGATTACGTATAAGGGGTTCCGGCCGTTCTGTTTTGCAGGGCGGCCGGAATTTTTTGCGGGGTGCTGTGGCTGGCCTGGGAATGCTTGAGTAAGTTAGGGTAGAGGGTGCCTTAGCGATATGCACTATTGCTCTGTCCCGCCCGTGCGCCCGTTGGGCGTTTTGTTAGGGTTGTCTTTGCCTTACTAACCGGATGCCGCCAGGCGCGCGGACGAAGAACGGGGGTAGAGGCTGTCAGTTGAAATGCGCCAGCATTTCCTGTCCACGGGACGTGGGGCCCGCGCGGCCCGAGCGCAGTCTCCTCCCGTAGCCAAAGCCGCGCGCCCCGCCTAAAGGAGCGATTCAGCTATTTTGGCGGTAGCCGAATATAGGTGAATCGCGCAAGGCGCGCGAAAACGCGGCGGAGCGCAAGCGGAGCCGCAGTGAGGCTGACACGGGGCCGAGAATTGGGCTGTGCTTTGGGCCGCGCCTGTTCTTCGGGCGCGAAAACCGGTTGCGGTTTTCGCGCCGCGTTATGCCGAGCTGTTGGTCGTGCCTTTGCGGTTCGTAGAACCGCCGGGCCTGCGCGCTGGGCCGTTCGGCCCACCCCCGGAGCGCGCAGCCCGAAACCGACAGAATTGGGCTGAACCTTTGGTCGTGGTTTGGGCTGAACCGTTGCCGTGCTCTTGCTGCTCTTTGAGCCGCGCAGTTCGCCGCCACCCCATGCGGCGGGCTGCAACTCGACGGGGCTCGTTGCAGTCACCGCTGGCGGCGACCCGCTTAAACCAAGAGCGAGTAGCGCGATTCAGAGAATCGCCGTTCTCGGCAAGGGCGACGCGTGGGGGCGCGCCGAGGACGAACCTCATAGCAAAGAGGCCCGCAACTGACGTTGCTGTGGGCTCCGCAGGCTTCACCTGCTAAGGCAATTGCACTTTTGCAGACTTAGTTGCGCTCCCGCTGGCGGCGAACTGTTATTGCGCTCAGAACGAATGGATCTAGCTCTTGCGACCCTTTGGGTCGCCCGGGCCGGACGCCTGCCCACGGGCGGCCCGCAAACTCACGAGGTTCGTTGCGTTCCGCCCGAGCGTCCGACCTGCTTCATTCGCGAATGAATATATTAAGGGCCGGAGCCAGCGTGGCCGGAAACGAGCATCGCGAAGTTGCAGGCCTACGCCGGGGGTGGCTTCGGCCCGGGCGGTTCTGCGAACCGCAGGGATTCAACCCAAATTAGGGTAGAGGCTGCCCGTTGTTTTTGGGGTAGCTCCAGCCAGCTTTCGAGTGCCGAGCGGCACCCTGTTTATTCCGAGAGGCAACGCAACTGAAAACTGTAGGCACGGAGACTCGAATAGCTGGGGTGAACCGCATTCACCACACAACGTAAAAAGACGCCGTTCGTCCCGTTGGTTGCAGCCGACCAGACAGAACCCTCATGACCGACGAGTCGCAGTGCACCCTCCGTATGGGTGCGGTAGCCCGGGGCGGATATTCGAAGTGTTTAAACAATATGTAGAGCGGATGCTTCCCGGCGCCTGAAAATGCGGGAGCAGAACGGCAATGATGAAGTTGCCGCAAGACCGGTGCGCACAAAAAAAGGATGACAGCATGCGCGCTGTCATCCTTATAAGTTCATCCCCCCCCGACAAATCCCTCCGCACGAAGCGTGAGCCACAAGCCAGGCTCGAACTGGCGACCTTTTCGTTACGAATGAAATGCTCTACCGACTGAGCTATTGTGGCCTTTTCGAGTGCAAAGATAAGAAACTTTCCCGAAGAAAAAAACGAAACCGTGTCGCACTCAATAAAAAACGGTACGACACGGTTCGAAATGTTATTCTTCGGCCATCAACACTTCCGGAGCGACCATCTCGGGACGTTCGAAACCGTCCGTCGTCGCCTTTTCGGTCATCCGTTTGATGCGGTTGTTCAACTCCGGATGGGTCGAGAAGAGCTGCTGAACCTTGTTGGTCTTGTCGGCGCCCATCTCTTCTTGCATCTTCTGCAACTTTTCGAACGAGAGCGCCATGGCCCACGGGTTTTCGCCGTGCTCTTTCAGGAAGTTGTACCCGTATTCGTCAGCGGCGTACTCCTGCTTCTGCGAGAATTTGGACTGGGTCACCGCTTCGCCGAGGTCGCCGAGCTGAGAGTCGGAGAGCTTGGCCGCCGTACCCCCCGCCGAGCTGATCCCGTCGCGCAGGGCCGAGGCTAACAGTGCCGTCCGGAATGCGTTCTTGCTGTCTTTGTTCATCACGTGGCCGATTTCGTGGCCGATGACGCCCAAAATCTCTTCGTCGGTCATAATCTGCATCAGGCCGGCGAAAACCCGGATGCTGCCGTCGGCGCAGGCGAAAGCGTTCACGTCGCGAACCCGATAGGCTTTGATGTTGAGCCCTTCGATGTTGATCTTTTCGGTGATTTTGGCCAGTCGGACGGCGAACGGGTCGTCGCCTTCGCAAACGGGGTTGTGGGCGTCCAGCCAGTCGATGTACTCTTTGACGTAGCTTTCTACTTGTTCGTCGGTCAGGGTAGCGGCCTGAACGGCTTTCATCCCGGCGCCGATGGCTTTATTGAGTTTGAATTGAGCCTGAGCGGTGCCGACTGCGGCCAGCGCGATGACGGAAAGAAAAGTCAGGATTCTTTTCATGACAGTTGGTTTGTGGTTTTAAAAATCACGCAAAATTAATCCCTCGGTCTTGATTTTACAACGATTTTCGTCGGTTTTTACGGCCCGAGGGCGTGTGTGCGCTTATTCGGATCGCAGGGAGCGAACCGGATTGGCGCGGGCGGCGATCCAGCTCTGGATGCCGACGGTCAGCACCACGACGAACAGCACCACTGCGCCGCCGATGAGGAAGTAACCGGGGTGGAGCGTAATCCGGTAGGGGTAGTTGCTCAGCCAGTCGCGCATGAGGTACCACGCCAGCGGAACGGCTACGACGAAGGCGATTCCGACGTAGATCAGGTAGCTGCGGATGAGCATGAATACGACTTCCAGGATCGTGGCGCCCTGTACTTTCCGGATGCCGATCTCTTTGCGTCGCCGGGCGTTCGAGAAGACGATGAGGCCGAAGAGACCGAAGCAGGAGATCAGGATGGCCAGCACGGAGAAGAGGGTGAAAAGTATCAGGAAACGAGTCTCCGAGATGTAGATCTGGGCCAGCATTTCGTCCAGCAGCCGGATGTACAGCGGGTCTGCGGCGTTGAATTTCCGGTAGATGGCTTCGATTTCGTTGAAAACGTGCCGGATGTCGCTCACCGACGAAGCTTCGACGCGCACGTTGATGAGGCCTCCCTCGATCGGCTGGATGTAGATGGCGAGGGGTTCGATCCCCTGTTTGAGCGGCTTGAAGTGGAAGTTGCGGCAGACGCCGTCTACTTTCGTGGTCGGGATGCTCGGGTCGTCGCCCGACTCGTCCTGGATGCGGAGCTGTTCGTAGTCGTCCACCTGGAAAGCGTTCATGGCCGATTCGTTCAGCACGATCCCCTCCACGCCGTCCCGGAATTTCGGATCGCCCTGCGCCATGTCGATGCCGAAGGTGGTGAAAAAGGCGCTGTCGGCGATGATGAACTTGCTCCAGATCTTTTTCTTCTCTTCCTGATAGCGGGCTTCGAGCGGGCCGCCGCTGTCGTAGTTTCCGACGATGCCCTGGGTCAGGCTGATGCTCTGGACGAACGGCAGCTGGCGCAGCTCGGAGAAGAAGGCCTGCCGGTGTTCGTAGATGCTCATGTCCATGTTGATGAGGACGATCTGCTCTTTGTCGAAGCCGAGGTCTTTGGTCTGGAGGTGTCGCAGCTGGCCGTAGATGACCAGGGTGGAGACGATGACGCCGATCGAGGCGATGAGCTGGACCACGATCAGGGTCTTCCGGAAGAGCAGCATGCCGTTGCCGCGCCCGGCGCGGTGGGTGTAGAGGGCGTCGATCGGGTCGAGCGAGCTGAGGTAGAAGGCCGGATAGCTCCCGGCAATGATGCCCACTCCGAAGGTCAGCCCGAGAAGGATGGCCCACTGCCACCACTGGTTCATCAGGATGAGGGGGTACGGGAAGCCGACGATGCCGTTGAAGAAGGGCAGCAGCAGGTCGACCAGCACGATGGCCAGCACGAGTGCGATGAAGGTCATGAAGATCGACTCGGCGAGCGAGCGCAGGATGAGGTGTCCGCGTGTCGCGCCGTTCACCTTCCGCAGGCCGATCTCCTTGGCCCGCAAGGTGCCCTGGGCGGTCGAGAGGTTGAAGAAGTTGACGATCCCGAGCAGCAGGATGATGATGCCGACCCAGATCATCGCCACGACCTGTTTGTGGTTGCCGCCTTTGAATGCGGTGAAGAGGTCGGCGTAGTTGAAGTAGACGTCCGACAGGGGGTAGCAGACGACGCGTTCGACTTCGTACCCCAAGTTGCCGTTCGCTTCGACGACCTGCTGCATCTTGGCGTTGACGGCCGCGATGTCCGATCCGGGACGCACTTTGCCGAAGATTTCGTATTGCCAACGGTCCCAGGACTCTCCTAACGTCGTGCCGTTATAGAGGGCCTGCTTCGGGTTCAGGGGCAGCACGACGGAGTACCGGATCGAAGAGTTGATGGGGATGTCTTCGGTCACGGCGGTCACCACCCAGTCCGGCCGGCTCTGGATGACGACATTCTGGCCGATCGGATCTTCGTTGCCGAAGAGGGCTTTGGCCATCGATTCGGTCAGGACGACCGAGTTGGCGTCCGGCAGGGGGTTCTCGCGGTCGCCCCGGATGACGCGGAACGAGAAGACGCGGAAAAAGGCCGGATCGACCTGAAGGCTGCCGTCGTTGGTGACGACGCCTTCGGCGGCTTCGGGCCGTCTGATCTCCAGATACGGACCCCGCCCCACATTGCCGATGGCTTCGAAGTCGGGCACGCCGGATTCGATCACCGGGGCCAGCGGGTAGGGACAGCCCCAGCCGCTGATTTTGTAGATCCGGTCGGCGTCCTGGTGGAACATGTTCATGGTCAGTTCGCGGGCGGCGTACATGCCGATGAACAGGACGGTGGTCAAGGCGAAAGCGAATCCCACGATGTTCAGACCGACGTACAGACGGTGGCTCCGGGGGAGTAGTGCGTTCAGGCGCATGAGTATTTGAAAAAGGTTAGTGGCGTTATATTCGTCAAGTGACTGACAAATATAACGGTTTTCGACCGTCCGAGTGTAATTTATTTAAAAATAAATGGGCTGTTTTTTTTTTTTTTTTTGTTTTTCTGCCCGCTTTCTCATGAATTAATTGACTGTCGTGACGGCCGAGGCGGTATTTCCCGCTACCTGGCCGTCGTACATGGCTGCGCAGCGAATGGCGGGCAAGGTGTAACGCCCGGCATAGGCGGCGTTCAACCGGGTGCGGACGGTGACGGCGGCGCCGGCTCCCAGCGAGGGCAGGTAGCTGTCGACCCGGTCGTCGCGCAGGTCGCGGTAGTCCACGCCGGTCGGCAGCTCGCCGACGTCGGGGCGGATCTCCCAGCCGGAGGCGACGGGCTGGCTCAGCATCAGGTGGTCGACTGTGGTCGGGGTCAGGTTGCGGACGGTGACTTCTGCGACGAAGTCGGTGCCCTGCTTCAGGGTGGCGGCGTCGATCGGATTCCCCTTGCTGTCGAGGTAGCGGACGGTCACTTCGAGCCCGTTCGAAGCGGCTGCCACGTCGCGGCCGGACGAAATCCCCGAACCGACGGCCCGGATATAGAGGGTACCTTTCGTCCGGTTGGTCACGGCGACTTTGCCGGAGGAGGGGTTGTTCCATTCGCCGCTCCAGAACATCTTTTTCGAGTCGGATTCGACGCGGCCGCTGTGTCCGCCGGCGTTCCACTCGAAGTTCAGGGCCGATACCCGGCCGTTCCGGGCGGCGTATTCGCCCATGGCGAGCAGGCTCCAGGCGGTGGTCTGGGTGCTCATCCAGTCGTCGGAGACGAGGGCGTGCGAAACGACCTGTGCCGTCTGGGCCGCTTCGGCGTGCAGCCCTAACAGGGTCTGTGCCAGCAGCTGGACGGCCCGGGCGCGTTGCGACGAACCGTAGGTCAGCCGTTGTTGGACGGCGAGTGTCTCGTTGGAATCGGCGGCTGCCGGGTTCGTCCCGGTGGCGACGGTGCGGCCGAGGTCGGTGCGGCCCGCTGCACCGTAAGCGGCGGCCAGCATCCACCGGGCTTCGTCGGTCAGGTTGCCGTTCTGTCGCAGGCGGTTCATGGCGCCGGTCTCGGGCGAGCCGGAGAGGGCCAGTGCATAGAGCTGGTAGGCCTGGATCAGGTTGGCGCCGGCGTTCAGGGCGGAGTTCCAACGCACGGCGTTGCTCTTGACGGCGGCTTTGAGCCGGTCGTAAACGCCGGCGGGCATCGTATAACCCTTATGTCCGGCGACGGTCATGAAGTGCAGGGCGTAGGCCGAACCCCAGGAGTTGGGGGTGGCGGAGCCGGGCCAGTAGCCCATCGAACCGTCCGGGGTGGCGTATTGCTTGTAGCGTTCGAGCACGCTTTCGACTTTCGTCCGGGCGGTGTGGCGCTCTTTCTCCGACAGGTCGGCCAGATCGGGCAGGTAGAGCAGCGGGAAGACGGCGGAGGTGATCTGTTCGATGCAGCCGTAGGGGTAGGTGGAGAGGTATTCCATCCGTTGTGCGGCGTTGAGGGGCTGCACGGCGGAGACTTCGAGCATCAGGCGCTGTGTCCCCGGCATGCCGGGCAGGGCGGCTGTCCCGTTCCAGCTCTTGCCGGCTTCGACGGTGTGGCTCTGACCCGAGGAGACGGGCAGAGACAGGGTGCGCACCGGAATGTCCATTCCGTAGTGGGTCTGTCGGCCTCCGCCGGTGGCGGTGATCTCGATGTGTCCGCCGGAGGAGGCGCCGGTCGGCAGGGCGTCTTTCACCCGGAGCCGGAAGAGGACGATCTGTTCGCCTTTGGCGGTCAGGGCGACGGCTTGCTGGGCCGCGCCCACGACGGTGAAGAGCGCTTTGTCGGCGGTCAGGGCGACGGAGGCTTTCCCGATGCCGTCACGGGTGGCGATCAGGGTGGCGGCCACGACGAACTCGTCGCCCGGAGCCACGCTCCGCGGGGCGGTGCCCAAGACCATCAGCGGGGCGCGCACCGTGACGGAGCGTTCGGCCGAGCCCCAGGCGCCGTTTCCGTCGTCGCCCTCCGGAGAGACGGCCACTGCCATCACGCGCACGCGGCCCATATAGGCCGGAAGCTGGATCCGGTGGGTCGCTTTTTTACCGGCTTTCAGCTCGAAAGTGCCTAAGTATTTCACCACGGGCGGGAATCGGTTGACGGAGGCTTTGGCGGCGGAGGTCAGGGCGCCGTCGCCGCCGATGGCGAACATCTGTTCGATCCGCCCGCCGTAGGCGCCCAGCACGTCGTTGTAGATGTCCCAGGTCGATACGCCGAGTGCCACCCGGGCGTTGAACGTTCCCCACGGATCGGGGGTGCGGAATCGGGTGAGGTCGAGCAGCCCTTCGTCCACGACGGCCAGCGTGTAGGCGCAGGCGCGGCCCTGTTTTTCGGAGACGGTGACGGTCATCTCCGACTCGGGCAGTACCTCGTCCGGAGCGGCGATCACCGGTTCGAGCCGGCTGGCGGCCGAGGTGGCCGACAGGGGGACGATGCCGTAGAGCCGTACCGGAAGGTCGTTCTCGACGCTGCCGTACGGTTGCAGCAGGGTGACGTTCAGGTAGACGTTGGGTTGCATCTCGGGGGTCACTTCGAAGGTGAATTTCTCTTGCTTCCGGGTGCATTCCACGGGGAAGACGGTCAGCACGCGGGAGCCGTTCTCGACCGAGATGAGGGCGCGCGACCCTTCGGTGGCCGGGAAGCTGACGGTGGCGCGCTCGCCCACCTGGTAGGACTTCTTGTCGAGCGAGACGGCCAGCCGCATGGCTCCTTCGCCGTCGGTGCGGCGGTTGCCGTAGTCGGGCCAGTCGACGTAGAGCAGGGTCGCGGCCTCGTGCCCGCTCCGAAGGTCGCGGGCGGTCATGTAGTAGGTTCCCCAGGAATCGCGCGTGAAGTTCAGGGCGACGGAGCCTTTGCCGTTGCCGGAGGTCTCGACGGTTTCGCGGTGGACGGGGCTCAGGCTGCGGTCGGAGACGTGGCGGGCCAGCTGATCCTTTTCGGCGCTCCACCACCAGTGCCATTCGACTTCGTAGAGGCAGACCTCTATGCGCCGATCGCCGGCCGGCCGCCCGTCGGGCAGGACGGTGGCGAGGTCGAAGGTGTAGTCCCGTTCGGTGTCGAGCCGGTCGGCGGCCTCTTGCGGCGGCCGGATCCCGACGTAGGAGTCGAAGGGCGAGTAGAGCATCGTCGTGCCGTCGATGCTCGCTTCGCCCGAGGGCTCGAACAGCCGGGTGGTGAAGTTGGCCTGCAACAGGCCGCCGGCCTTTTCGCCGCCGTTCAGCACGGCGGTGATGCGGGCGTCTCCGGCGGCGTCGGTGGTACCGGTGATCTCGGGGGCGCTTTCAGGGCGGAACGAACGGTAGGGGTTATCGAAAACATACCCTTTGTATTCCGGAAAACCGTTGTGCAGGGCGGTGAATTCGGTCTCGATGACGTAGCGCAGGTTCCCGGCCTGTGCGCCGGTGAGCCATTCGCCGTGGAGGGTGGCGTTCATCGGCTGGCCGCGCTGGATGTAGGGTTTCGGAAACCGGAGGTCGATCTTTAGGCGGTTGGGTTTCACGGCTTCGATCCGCAGCCGTTTGCCGAAACGGGCGCCGCCGACGCTCACAGAGGCTGACCAGACGCCGGTCGGGGCGTTCGGGTCGGTGGTGAGCACGAAACTGTAGATGCCGCCTGTGGCCCGGGTGGCGACGCGTTTCTGGTAGAGCTGGCCGAGCGGCGAACGGAGTTCGACGGTCACGGGGTGGCCTGCGGGCAGCCGGGTGCCGGCGGTGGTGAAGTTCATATAGATGGTGTCGCCCGGTCGCCAGACGCCGCGTTCGGTCCAGATGAAGCCTTTCAGCCCCTCCTGTACCTGCTCGCCGGAGACGTCGAAGGTCGAGGTCGAGAGCTCGGAACCGGTGTTGACTTTCAGATAGGTGCGTTGTTTCTCTTTCGTGACGACGGCGTAGTAGGGCCGGCCGTTTTCGTAGCGGATCAGGGCGTGGCCGTCGCCGTCGGTGGTGCCGCTGCCGACGAGCTGGTTCTGGAAGTTACGCAGCTCGATCCGGGCCTCTTTCACCGGTTCGGTGGTGGAGATGCTGTGCACCAGAAAGAGCATCCGGGGCTCGTCGGAGGCTTTGGCGATCACGCCGAGGTCGGTCACGGCGAGGTTCCGCTGTATGGTGCGGTTGAAGTAGTAGCTCGGAGAGCAGGGGTTGTTCCGCTCTTTCCATTCGTAGATGTCCCAGTCGTAGTCGTTGCCGCTCCAGTAGTAGCCGCCCTGGTCGAACCGTTTTTTCATGGCGGTCAGCCGGGCTTCGTCGGCGATACGGGCGGCCTGAGGGGTCAGTCGCTCTTCGGGCGGGACGCAGGAGAGGGAGGCCATCGAGCGGTCGAAGGAGAGCGAGATGCGGTACAGAGCGCCGGGCTCGGGCAGGATGAGGTCGTCCAGGTCGAGCGAGTAGGTGGCCCAGCGGTGGGACTCCTGTCCGCCGTTCTGATCCAGAAAGATCGTTCGCGAGGCAACGGGGCGGGCGGTGCGCATGATGCTTCCGCCGTCGTTGTCGGAGAGGTCGTTCTCTTGTAGGAATTGGCCCATGGAGCTTTCGAGGATGCGGAAGACATCGACGCGGACGGCGCGCAGGCCGACGGCCTGGAACGGAATGCCGCGTCCGGGCCTGTTCGATGAGTTTTCGACGAGCGCTTCGGCGGGGGGCAGCACGGTGCCGCGACCGATGAAGCGGACGGCGGGGTCGTGGTTTTCCAGGGGGATCGTGCGTTGGATCTCTTCGCCGAAGCGTTTCCCGTCTGCCGATCGCAAGGCGGGGTCGATGCAGAGGGTGGCTTCGGTGAGGTCGCTGCTGCGGGACGAGGGGTAAAGGAGTACTTTGTTGTCTTCTATGCGTCGCACGCAGGAGAGGTCGTCGAGCCAGACGATGCCGTCGAGATCCTGGTGCGGGTCGAGTTGTCGCGAGAAGCGTACTTCGATGTATTTTTCGGGATGGGTCACGTATTCCACGGAGTGGAGCTCGAAGCTGCCGGACGAGGGGATGGGCACGGTGAGCACCTCCTCTTTTTCGTATCCGGCTTTGGGGTCTTTGACGGTCAGGGTGAGGTCGGAGGCGATGAGCCGGGGCTGGATGCCCGAGATGACGAAGCGGTGTTCGCGGCCGTCGGCGTTGTGCATCCAGTGGACGGTGCCGTGGTTGAGGCCGTCCCATTCGCTCATCCGGGTGATGCGGGCGGAGTCTTCGTAGTCGGCGGTGAAGAGGCTCCCCTCGAGGGTGTAGGTGTGGTCGTCTTCAACGATAAAGCTGCCGAGTTCGGCTGCGGCTGCGGCGGGCAGGGTGCGGAAGGTGAATTCGAAGTCGCCGTCGTCGGGTCGGCCGGGCAGCAACCCTTTGAGGTCGAGGCGCACGGTGTAGGTCTGGCCGCGGTCAAGCTCGGTTTCAGGGGTGAACAGCAGTGTCCGGGGGTCGTCGACGGCGATCTCCCAGCGGCCTTTGGCTTTGGGCGAGAGGGTGATGTATTTTCCCAGCCGGGCTTCCTGCGAGACGGGCTCGACGAGGGTTACGGAGAGGGTGCTCCGTCGACCGATGGTGCCGGTGGTGAAGCTCTCGACGGAGGGGTTGTAGGCGATCTCGACGGGGGTGGTGCGGATGCTCTTTTCGAGGGCGACTTTCTTGTCGCCGCACGAGGAGAGGCCGACGGCGATGCCGAGGACTGCGCCGCAGAGGGTCAGCAGGCGGCGAAGAGGTTGGTGGCGTGACGGTTGTCTCATATTGCGAGTTTTTTATTTTGTCGTATTTCGCGGGTTTTACCCGGTTTTTGTTCTTGAAGGGCTGGGGCTGCTGTTGCCGTTTACGTGTTCTGGGCGCAGCTCTTCTTTAGTGGGGCCGCGCGGCCCGAGCGCAGTTTCCTCAAACTAAATCGCGCGCCCCGCCTTAGGAGGGAAATCGTCAAAACTCGCTTGCGTGTTTTGACAAGATTTCCCCAGGCGTGCGGATAGAAAACGGGGTAGAGGCTGCCAGTGGAAATGCGTAAGCATTTCCCGTCCACGGGACGTGGGGCCCGCGCGGCCCGAGCGCAGTCTCCTCCTGTAGCCAAAGCCGCGCGCTCCGCCTAAAGAAGCGATTCAACTATTTCGGCGGTGAGCCGAAATTGTTGAATCGCGCAGGCGCGCGAAAAACCTCGACTTCGAGCAAAACTCCGTCGCCCGCCCGTTTAAAAGGGTATATTCTGCCGGTTGGCTCTCGGCCAATCCGGCAAGAATTGCCGCGGGCGACGGCAAACGCGGCGGAGCGACAGCGGAGCCGCAGTGAGGTGGACACGGAGCGGAGAACTGGGGCGTGCTTGGGGGCGTGCCTGTTCTTCAGGCGCGAAAACCGATTACGGTTTTCGCGCCGCGCTGGGCCGAGCTGTTGATCGTGCTTTTGCGGTTCTTCGAACCGCCGGGCTTGCGCGCTGGGCCTTCGGCCCACCCTCGGAGCGCGCAGCCCGAACCCGACAGAAACATGCTGTGCTCCTGCGACCCAAAGGGTCGCGCGGGCCGAAGCCTCTCGCCGCGGAGGGACGCACAGCGTCTTTTGTTGCCAGTCTCTACCCTAAGCAACCCAGGCTTCTACCGCTTGAACTGAGAGCGAGGACGCTATAGGCGGGTGCCGGGGGCGCCAAGGACGAACCCGGCAGCCTTGGGCGGTGAATGGGTTGTTGCTTCTGCGACTCGCAGAGTCGCGCAGTTCGCCGCCACCCCACGCGGCGGATTGCAACTCGTCGGAACTCGTTGTCCTCACCGCTGGCGGCGAACTTTCCGTGATGAGGCGGTGCTCGTGCGGCTCGAAGAGCCGCTCGGGCCGGACGCCTCCCGCCGCGGAGGCCCGCAACACGCCGCTTGCGCGTCGAGAGTTGCTGTTCCTCCCGGGCGTCCGTCCGCACAAAGTTCGGCTACATGGGGCAGCTCCAGCCCCTTGCCCCCCGCGAGCGGTACCCCCGTTTATTCCGAGAGGCAACGCAACTGAAGAGCGTAGGCGCGGCTGTCCGCGTGGCTGGGATTGAGGTGCTGCGTGTAGAAACTCAAGTACACCCCATTGCTGCCGCTGACCGACGACGAATAGCTGAACCCGCTGTGGCCGACGCCACCCGGCCCGCCCGAAGAGGTGGTGCGGTAGCCCAGGGCGGGGCCACAGGGTGTTTTACTGGCAGCCTCTACCCTAAATGCCTTCACCGTCCCGTTTATTCCGAGAGGCAACGCAACTGAAAACCGTAGGCGCGGTTGCCCGCATTGCTGGGATAGAGCCACGCCACGTAGAAATTCAAGGTCATGCCATTGGCACCGCTGACCGTGGAAGCCCAGCTGTAACCGAGGCTGCCGACGTTCCACAACGCGCCCGTATCCCGATGGCGATAGCCCGGTGCGGGGTACCAGGCGAGCGGGGTTCCCGCGCCAGAGGTGCTTACCTTGTAGAGACGACCGTTGGTGGCCTTGTAATGACCGTCGCCGTACTTCTCACCTACGACGCCGTCCGAATAGTACGGGAACGTGCCGTTCAAAGGCACATCGGCGTCCCGCGTAAAGTCAGACCCCAATAGGGTCTTCGTTCACGATATCCCCCACCCGCAAACTACCAGCTCAGATCTCCTCCTCTCGGATAGCGGACGGTGTAGCCGAAAGTCACTACCCGTTCCTCGCCCGGAGCCAGGTCGAGATGCCAGGTCAGCATACCCGTCTGCGGATCGGCTTCGGCTCCCGAATCGTCGGTCAGGGCGATCTCCACCTCCGACGTGCTCGACAGCGGATACTGATCTTTCACCGTCAGGTTCACCGGAAACGACTTGTTGTTTTTGACCCGAATCTCATACGACCGCATCCGCTCCATCTTCGCTCCCGAAACCCGCTCCTGATAGTTGCCCGTCTCCTTGCGTTCCACGACGACCTGCGATTCGAGCGTCAGTGGCAGTACCAGCGTATCCGCCGTGTTCCGCACCGAAAGGTTCGACTGCCCCAGCATCCGGCCGTCGCAAAAGACATTGACCCGTCCGTTCGTCAGGTGCAGCTCCTGCCAGCCGGGCACGCGGGCCAGCAGCAGCACGTCGGTGCTGATCTTCGGCGTGACTTCGTACTCGTACAGCACCGGCACGGTATCGCGCCGCACCTGTACCGTCTGCCGGATATTGCCGTTGTCGGACGAGGAGACCAGTGTCAGCGGAGAGGCCAGCTGGTAGCTGATGTTGTTTTCCGACACCTCCATGCGGGCTGTCGGCGCCATCGGGGCCACCGGTGCGGAGGCCATGAATTTGGGCCTCTCTTCGCCGGTGTAAGTGCCGCCGAATTTCGAGACATCCACCGCCATGTCCTGCGTAACGTCCATCTCCAACGTGCGTGCCCGGTATTTGATGGCCGGCGAGTATAATAGGGTTTGCGGGGTGAGTTGTGCCCGGTTCAGCGCCCGGTTCGGCGTGCCGTAGCTCAGGGTGGCCGCTACCCGATCCCAGTCGAAATGAGTCCACTGCCACACTGTCCCCTGATAGTCCAGTTCGGCCGTGGCTCGGGCGGGCTCGAAACGGAAAAAGTAGACCGGCTCCCACTGTGCCGCCCGGGTGAAATAGGCGAGTTCGAACTCCGCCTTTTGCGTCCGCAGGCTGTTCACCCGTGCCCGAACCAGCGTCACTTGCGAAGCCTGGCTCTCGATCCGGCGGATGGCGCGCTCATTCTCCGCCCATTCCCGATCCAGAGCCGCCCGGGACTCGCGGTTCTTGCGCTGCGCTTCGTAGACCGAGGCATATTTGGCCTGCATCCAGGTGTCGGCCGCTGCCAGCTGGCTGACCGAGGTGGCCTCCTGTTTGGCATTCGCCTGTAGGAACTCGATTTCGCGCATCAGTACCATGCTGTCGGCTTCGAGCCGGGCCCGACGGGCCGCCAGCGTGTCGCGCAGGAGCAGATACCGCTGTTGTTGTTCCACGTCGCTTCCGCGCACGGCCTGTTGCGACTCCATCACATAGGTGGCGCCGGTCGTTCCTGGCAAGAGCCGCAGTTCGACGGTCGTCGGGTCGGCGTACCACAAGTCGGGGAAGGCGATTTCCGTCTCGCCTGCTCGGAGGGTCGTCGGAATCGACATCGTGACGTAGACGCCGCGCGGATAGATTTTCACGCTCTTGACGCGCCCCTGCAACGGAGCGGCTGTGGCCGGCGATCCGGCCCATCCTCCGAAGAGCACGGCGGCTAAAAGGAGACCGAAGTGTTTCATCTTGAATCGGGGTTTGTGTGTCGGTTTGAACAATGCAAAGCTACCTACAAATATAGTGGAAATAGGAATCGGTTATCTGGTTGCGGAGGCTGATTTCTGGCGAAGATTCGTTAATTTTGAACGGTATGAAACGACGACGGATACGGAATCTGGTGTGGTTCGCTCTCGCGGCGGGGACGACGGTCGGGTATGTGCGCCTGCTGCCGAAGCCGTTGTTCGATGCGCCTTACTCGACGGTGTTGTATGCCCGCGACGGGGAGCTGCTCGGGGCGCGGGTGGCGAAGGACGGGCAGTGGCGTTTTCCGCCCGGGGCGGCCTTGTCGGACAAGTACCTGCGGGCGGTGGTCGAGTACGAGGATCGGCGCTTCTATCGCCATCCGGGGGTCTCGCTGCCGGCGCTGGTGCGGGCGGCGGAGCAGAACCGGAGGGCAGGCGGGGTGGTCAGCGGAGGGTCGACTCTCACGATGCAGCTGGTGCGGCTGAGCCGGGGAAATCCGCCCCGGACGGTGGCCGAAAAGATCCGGGAGGCGATACTGGCCGTGCGGATCGAGTGGAGCTATACGAAGGAGGAGATTCTGGCGCTCTATGCGGCTCATGCGCCGTTCGGGGGGAATGTGGTGGGGGTCGAGGCGGCGGCGTGGCGTTATTTCGGCCACTCGCCGGAGCAGTTGTCGTGGGCCGAGGCGGCTACGCTCGCCGTATTGCCTAATTCGCCGGCGCTGATCCACCCGGGACGGGGACGCGGGGAGTTGTTGGCCAAGCGGAATCGGCTGCTGGAACGGATGCTGGCCCATTGGGTGTTGGACAGTACGGAGTTCGAGGCGGCGTTGGCCGAGCCGCTGCCCGATGCGCCAGAGCCGCTGCCGCGGCATGCGCCTCACCTGTCGGATCGACTGGCGGAGGGGCGGGCGTGGCATACGACGGTGGATGATGCGCTTCAGGTGCGGGTGCAGCAGATTGTGGATGGCTACGGGGAGCGGATGTTGGCGGCCAACCGGATTCGGAATGCGGCGGCGGTGGTGGTGGATGTGGAGTCGGGCGAGGTGCTGGCCTATGTGGGAAACATCTCGCCGGGCGAACGGGCGGCGGAGGCGCGGGACGGCCGATCGGTGGATGTGGTCGCGGCGCGGCGGAGTACGGGCAGTCTGCTGAAACCGATTCTCTACGGGGCGATGCTGACGGAGGGGCAGGTGCTGCCGAATACGCTGGTCTTCGATACGCCGCTCCAGATGGCGGGTTTCGTGCCGTCCAACTACGACAAGACGTTCAGCGGGGTGGTGTCGGCGCGGCGGGCGGTCGAGCGGTCGCTCAATGTGCCGGTGGTGCGGATGCTGGCCGACTATAATCACCATCGGTTTCTGGGGTTGTTGCGTTCAATGGGGCTGACGACGTTCGACCGGAGTGCGGACGATTACGGTTCGACGCTGATTCTGGGCGGGGCCGAGGGGACGTTGGGGGAGATGACGGGGCTTTATGCGGCGTTGGCGAGGTCGTTGCTGCGGTACGACCGGACGGGGCGGTACGAGGCGGCGGATATGCGGGGGCTGAGGGTCGATTCGTCGGCGACAATACAGAAGGCGGAGGGGGTGTGTCCGCTCTCTCCGTCGGCGCTGTGGTTTATGTTCGAGGCGATGAGCGGGGTGAATCGGCCGGAAGAGGAGGCGGCGTGGCAGGAGTTCAGCTCGATGAAGCGGGTGGCGTGGAAAACGGGGACGAGTTATGGCAATCGCGATGCGTGGGCGATCGGGGTGACGCCGCGGTATGCGGTGGGGGTATGGGTGGGGAATGCCGACGGCGAGGGGCGGGCGGGGATGACGGGGGTGGGGTATGCGGCGCCGATTCTGTTCGATCTCTTTTCGTTGCTGCCGGGCGGGGGCGAGGGGTGGTTTCCGGAGCCGGTCGGCGACATGACGGAGGAGGCGGTGTGTCGGCGGAGCGGTCATCGGGCTTCGGAGTGGTGCGTGTCGTCGGGGGATGCGGTGGATACGGTGCGGATTCCGTTGCGGGGAGTCGTTTCGCGGGTTTGTCCTTATCATCGTCCGGTGTCGGTGGGGGGCGAGACGAGGGGGTGGTTCGTGCTGCCTCCGGCGGCGGAGTATTACTATCGGCAGCGGGCGACGGACTATGTACCGCCTCCGGTGTCGGCGGGTGGGCGGCCGTTGGAGGTGATCTATCCGCAGCCGGGGGCGATGCTGTATCTGCCGAAGGGGGAGAGGGAGTCGAACGGCTTTGAAAAGTTCGTTTTCCGGGCGGCTCATCGGTCGGACAGCGCGTCGGTGCACTGGCATCTGGATCAGGTGTATTTGGGAACGACGCGGAGTTCTTCGGCGGGGGGACATACGTTGGCGGTCTCTCCGTCGGCGGGGGAACATCGGCTGACGGTGGTGGATGATGCGGGTTATACGCAGAGTCTCGGTTTTACGGTGCTGCGGCGCGAATGAGCACTGGAGCTTGGCGCGCGAACAGAGAACGGTGCGAGGGGTTGGGCCGAGGCTGCCATAGCGAAACGTAGTTTCGCCCGTCCACGCACCCACAGGGTGTTTTGTTAGGGTTCTCTCTGCCTTATTAAGTGGGGCCCGCGCGGCCCGAGCGCAGTACCCTCAAACTAACGCGCGCCCCGCCTAAAGAAGCGATTCAGCTATTTCGGCGGTGAGCCGAAATAGAATGAATCGCGCAGGCGCGCGAAAATGCGGCGGAGCGACAGCGGAGCCGCAGTGAGGCTGACACGGGGCGGAGAACTGGGGCGAGCTTCAGGCTGCGACTATTCTTCGGGCGCGAAAACCGTAACAGGTTTTCGCACCGCGCTGGGCCGAGCATGGGGCTTGGATTTGGGCGGTGGGTTGGGGCTTGCTTTTGGCCGGGCTTTTGGCCGAGCTTTTGCGACCCGTAGGGTCGCGCAGTTCGCCGCCACCCCACTCGGCGGACTTAGGCTAAGAACGAATAGCGCGCCGAGGATGAATGAGCTGAGCTTTTGCGGTTCGTAGAACCGCCGGGCCTGCGCGCTGGGCCTTCGGCCCACCCGGGGAGCGCGCAGCCCGAACCCGACAGAATTGGGGCGGTGATTGGGAGCTTTGCTCTTGCGACCCTTTGGGTCGCGCGGGCCGGACGCCTGCCCACGGCGGCCCGTAACACGCCGCTTGCGCGTCGAGAGTTGTCGTTCCTCCCGGGCGTCTGACCCA
>NZ_JBQIQO010000034.1:0-25844 GCF_056799795.1 Rikenella sp. | reverse complement strand
TTGTTTCGTTGGGCTGTGGTTTTCCGGCGGGGGCGCATTGGGGTAATACTCGCATTATAGCGCCCCGCCGAGAAAACCCAGCCCGACAGACTCACGAAGACTGAGGACTGCGGAGCGTAAGGAGTAGCGTAGCTATCATAAAAGTTTTTGGTGCCGCTTTTTCCAAAAAGCGGCAGTTCCAGCCGAGTAGGTACAATTAAACCAAATACCGGATGTTTAGAAAATAAACATCGAACTGATCTCCTTGTAGTTATACACCCGTTCCACCACATCGGCAAAGATATCCGCCACCGTCAAAACCTTGAACTTCGAGATATCTTTTCCCTCTTTCAGCGGAATAGTGTCCGTCGTAATAATCTCATCCAGCGCACTCTCCGCAATCCGTTCATAAGCCGGCCCCGAGAGAACCGGATGGGTCACCACCGCCCGCACCGAAAGAGCGCCCATATTCTTCATCATATCCGCCGCTTTGGTAATCGTCCCCGCCGTATCGATCATATCGTCGAACAGAATGACATTCCGCCCCTTCACCTCTCCGATCGCCGTCATCTCGCTGACCACGTTCGGTTTCGACCGGTGCTTGTGGCAGATCACCATCGGAGCGCCCAAGTATTGTGCATAAGCGTTCGCCCGCTTCGATCCCCCGATATCCGGCGTCGCCACCGTCAGGTTTTCGATACAGAGGCTCTTGATATACGGCACGAAGACCCCGCTGGCATACAGGTGATCCACCGGTACATCGAAGAAACCCTGAATCTGGTCGGCATGCAAGTCCATCGTCATAATCCGGTCGACCCCCGCCGCATGCAGCAGGTTGGCCACCAGCTTAGCCCCGATCGAGACCCGCGGACGGTCTTTCCGATCCTGCCGCGCCCATCCGAAGTAAGGCATGATAGCCACCACCCGTTTCGCCGAAGCCCGTTTCGCCGCGTCCACCATCAGCAACAGCTCCATCATATTATCCGCCGGCGGAAAGGTCGAGCAGACGACGAAGACGGTGCACCCGCGAATACTTTCGTCATAGGCCGGTTGAAATTCGCCGTCGCTGAATTCTAGCACGACGGAGTTGCCGAGTTCCGATCCATGGTGTTTCGCGATTTTTTCGGCCAGATAGCGCGAGTTCCGGCAAGCGAAGAATTTGATTTTGGAGGATTCGCTCATGATCGTGTGCGATGCGGATAAAGTGTGATGTGTAAAGTTGTTTCCGATTTGCGGCAAAGGTACTCTTTTTTTTCAGCTTCCGGCTAAACAATTTTCAATAAAATCCAGAATTTCGTCACGTCCCCTCCCCTTCTCCGACGAGGTGACGAAGAGCTGGGGAAGCTCTTCCCACTCTTCGCCCAATCGCTGTTTGTAGGCTTCGATATTGCGGTGCAGCTGGCTCTGGGAGAGTTTGTCGGCCTTGGTGAAGACGATGCCGAACGGTACGCCGTGGGTGCCGAGAAAACGGATGAATTCGAGGTCGATCCGTTGCGGCTCGTGGCGCGCATCGACCAGCACGAAGAGGTAGTAGAGTTGTCGGCGGTTTAGGATGTAGCCGGTGATGAGCGACGAGAAACCGCTCCGTTCCTGCCGCGAGACTTTGGCATAGCCGTAGCCGGGCAGGTCGACCAGTGCCCAGCGGTCGTCGATGACGAAATGGTTGATCAGCCGGGTCTTGCCGGGCGTGCCGGAGACCTTCGCCAGCCCGGGACGACCGGTCAGCATGTTGATAAGCGACGATTTGCCGACGTTCGAACGGCCGATAAAGGCGAATTCGGGACGGTCGTCCGGCGGACATTGCGAGACTTTCTGGCTGCTGCACAGAAAGGTGGCGAAGGTAATGTTCATGGGCGTGTGGTCGGATTGTTAGATTCGTTTGCTACGCCAGTCGGCTTTCCGCATATAGAGGTAGGCCAGCGAGAACATCACGAGGCCGTAGACGTGTTCGGTCGTCCAGCACCAGGCCACGTCGGCCCGCAGGCGGATCACGACGAGGTAGACGTAGAGCGCATAGGTCACGATGGCGATCATCTCCAGCGTAAAGGCGGCGCGGGTGTTCCCGGTTCCCGAAACGGTGTTGAACCAGATGAAGGCGGCGGTCTGGAACAGATAGGCGGTGGTCATGACGGTCAGGGCGGGCACCGAAGCGGCGATCAGGGGCAGGTTGTCGGTGTAGATGCGCAGCACGAACTGCGGCCAGATCAGGATGATCGTCATCAGGGGCAGGATGATCCAGTAGCACATCCGCACGATGCGCCAGACGGTGGACATGACGTCGCGGCTCTGCTCGGCGCCGATCATGTTGCTGACCAGCGAGCTGGAGGTGGTGGCGAACGAGCTGGCGATGATGAAGAGCAGCGAGGAGATGCTCCGCACGATATTGGTCACGGCCAGCGGTCGTTCGCCGAGGTGTTCGACGGCGACGAAGAACATGAACCAGGTGCTGACGGCGACGAATTGTTGCACCATCGTCCAGGCCGAGAGGTTCAGGATGTGCCCCAGCTCCCGAAACCGGAACCGCACGCGTCGGAAGAGGTCGTATCGCCGCCAGTCGATTCGGGTCGAGGTGTAGACGGCGAAGAATACTAACGATACTAATTCGGCCACGGAGGAGGCGATGGCGGCCCCGGCGATGCCCAAAGCGGGCAGTCCGAAGCGTCCGAAGATCAGGCCGTAGTTCAGGACGACGTTGCTGAGCACCATAACGATGGAGTTGGCGGTCAGAATCTTCGTCCGCGTAATCCCGACATAAAAGGCGCGGAAAATAACGGCGAGGAAGATGAAAAAGAAGCCGTATATCCGCCAGTTCAGGTACTCCAGCGTGGCGTGGTAAATCTCTTCCGAGGTGATGAGCCGGCTCAGCAGCCGGGGGGCGCAGAAGCGGGAGAAGAGATAGACGAGGGTGGCCAGAAAGAGCAGGAAAACGGCGCTCTGCTGAAAAATCGGACCGATCTCGCGGTAGCGTTCTTCTCCGTTCCGGCGGGCCATCAGGATTTGGGCGCCGACGCTGAACCCGAATCCGAGCATGAAGACGGCGATATAGTAGACGCCTCCCAGGGCGGAAGCGCCGAGGGCGATCTCGCCGGCATGACCGCCGAGCCGCCCCAGGAAGGCGGTGTCGGTCAGCCCGATCAGGTGCTCCATCAGCAGGCTGAGGAGGATCGGAAAGGCGATGTGCCAAATGGTTTTGTGGGTATAGGGTGTCATGGGATCGGTGAGGAAAAGGGTTGCAAAGGTACGAAAATATGCCGTATCTTTGGGGTGTTCAACTCTAAAAAATCAAAGGATTATGGCAGTTACTGTACATACCCGCTATCTGGGCGGGTTGCGCACCGAAGCGGAACATTTGCAGTCGGGTAACCGGATTACGACGGATGCACCGACGGATAATCAGGGAAAGGGGGAATTTTTCTCACCGACGGATTTGCTGGCTACTTCGCTGGGGAGCTGCATGCTGACGATTATGGGGATTGCGGCGCGTACGCACGGTTTCGATATCGACGGTACGGAGGTGGAGATTACGAAGGTGATGGGTACGGCTCCGAGGCGGGTGGTGGAGATTGTGGTGGAGCTGACGTTCCCGTCGGACTATGAACCGAAGGTGAAGAAGATTCTTGAAGCGGCGGCACATGAGTGCCCGGTGGCCAATTCGCTCCATCCGGATCTCAAGCAAACGGTCATCTTCCATTTCGGAAAATAACCTTTTTGCTTTGATTTCGTTGTTTGGGTTTGAGGGTACTGTTCTTTTTAACTTCGCTGCGCTCGTTTTCCTCCTCGCCGCTCGGCAATTCGCAAACTTTGTTTGCATTGCTCTCGCTGGCAGCGTCGGTTGTGAACAAAAAGAACCAAAAAAACTTTCGAGCGCATCCCTGCGGGATGCTCTGGCCGTGTCTGCCCGAGTGGTTGGGCTGTGTTTTCTCGGCGGGGCGCTATAATGCGAGAATTACCCCAATGCGCCCGCGCCGGAAAACCACAGCCCAACGAACAAGGCGGAGAGAACCCGTGGTCGGCCCAACGGGACGACCTCTGCAAAAGTCTTTTGGGTACCTTTTCTTCAGAAAAGGTACGGTTCCGTCCAGCCCAAAGCAATAATACCACAGAAAAAGGAATTAGCGTAAGCGGAGTTCCTGGCCGACTCGCGGCGGGAAATGACGGATCGTCGGGTTCATCTTCTGGAGACTGCGGAGCTTGATCCCGTAGCGTTGTGCCACCGCGTGATACGAATCCCCCTGTTCGATCGTATGGATTCGGGCCAGCGCCGCCCGTTTGCGTTTCGGACTGATGTAGACCGCAGTGCCCGCCGGAAGCGGGAACGCGCTGCTCAGGTCGTTGAGTCGCAGCAACCGGCGAATCGGCATGTTGTACTGTTCGGCGATGGAGGCGAAACTTTCCCCCTCTTCCGACACGATGTACCGAACATTGTTGTTCTGTTCGATGACATGCCGGTGAATCGGCTGCTGTTGTTGCGGCGCCTCGATGACGGGATCGCCACTCGGTTCCCGTCGTTCTTTGCGGTGTCCGAACAGCCCGCCCGGGCCGGCCGGACGATCCAGCAGATAGAGCCGGTTTTTCTCGATCAGGTCGATCAGCAGCTCCGGGTATCTCGGATTCGTGGCATACCCGGCCTCTTTCAACCCGTAAGCCCAACCCTTGTAGTCCGTCACGTCGAGCTCGAACAGCCGCGCATACCGGGGCGATTCGGTCAGGAATTTCGAGTGGTCACGGTAGGAGTGCTCCGCGTTACGGTATTTCCGGAAACACTCCCCTTTCGCGTCGTCATCGTGGTGGATCGTTTCGCCGCGCCACGAGCCTTTGCACTTGATTCCGAAATGGTTGTTGCCCTCGACCGCCAGCCGGCTCCCGCCGTTGCCCGATTCCAACAGCCCCTGAGCCATCGTGATGCTGGCCGGGATATGGTACTCTTTCATCGTCCGGATCGCCAGCTGTTTGTAGGTGTCGATATACTCCTGGGTACTCATTTTGTATTGGGCGCAGGCAGCGGCCGGCCACAAAACGAGGAGCGGGAGCAGATGACGGGCGATTCGGTTCATAACCTGAGGGAGGGAATGTGTGGTGCAAATGTAGAAAATCGGGGCTTTCCGGCAAAAATTGTTTTATCTTTGCCCGCGCAACGAAAATTGTTTTTGAAAATGTTTACGGCACGCTGTAACGAAATATTCCGACAGGCCATAGAAGATTATCATCGTCGCGATCAGGTCGATACGCCGATCGAAAATCCGTATCCGGCGGGAGAGATCGACCATCTGTTGTATGCCAAGAACTGGATCGATACGGTGCAGTGGCATCTGGAGGATATCATTCGCGATCCGGAGATCGATCCGGCGACGGCGCTGACCATTAAGCGGCGGATCGACGCCTCGAATCAGGAGCGGACGGATATGGTGGAGTATATCGACAGCTATTTTCTCGACCGATACAAGGCGGTGACTCCGGGCGCGGAGGCGCGGATCAATACCGAGACACCGGCGTGGGCGGTGGATCGTTTGTCGATTCTGGCGTTGAAAATCTACCACATGGAGCAGGAGGCGGGGCGCGAGGAGGCTTCGGCGGAACACCGGGTGGCTTGCGGACGGAAGCTGGAGGTGCTGCGGGTGCAGCGGGAAGACCTCTCGCAGGCGATCGAGGAGTTGCTGGCGGACATCGAGGCCGGGCGGAAATACATGAAACTCTACAAACAGATGAAGATGTACAACGATCCGGCGCTGAATCCGGTGTTGTATGCAAAAAAATAGACCCTCTACCCGATCGTGAAGGCTGCTCCGAAGAAAATATTGGTGATTCGTTCTTCTGCCATGGGCGACGTGGCGATGACTGCGCCGGTACTGGCGCAGGTGGCGGCGGCGTATCCGGAGGTGGAGATCGTCTTGCTGACGCGGCGGTTCTACGAACCTTTCTTCGACGGAATCGACCGGTTGACGATCCATAATATAAATATAGATCAGGGGCAGGCGCATCGGGGGATTAAGGGATTGGTGCGGTTGTACAGAGAGTTGCGGAGGTGTTGTCCGGGGGTGGAGATGGTGATCGACTTGCAGGATAAGATTTATTCCAAACTGTTGCGGAAATTTTATCGGTTGGCGGGGGTGAAAACATTTCACATCGATAAGGGACGGGTGGAGAAGAAACACCTGACGGCGGTGCCGGGTAAGGGAAAGGTGATGAGGCAGTTGCGGACGAGTATCGACCGTTATGCGGATGTCTTTCGGGAGGCGGGTTTCGAATTGGGGACGGTTCCGGCAGCGCTCTCTTTTTATCGGCGGGAGCGGACGGTGCCGGCGGGTTTGGGCTTTTCGAAGGGAGCGGGAGAGGTGTGGATCGGGATCGCGCCGTTTGCGCAACACCAGGGAAAGGTCTATCCGTTGGAGAAGATGCAGGAGGTGATGCGGATGGTGGGAGAACGGTGGGCGTCGGCCCGGATGTTTATCTTCGGCGGCGGCGAGGAGGAACGGAGACTGGCGGAGTTGGCGGTGGCTGAGGACGTATCGGGGCGGGCGGTTTCGGTGGTGGGGCGGTTCGGGCTGTGGGAGGAGATGGATCTGATGGCGAATTTGGATTTGATGGTCTCGATGGACTCGTCGGCGATGCACATGGCGTCGTTGGTGGGGGTGCCGGTGGTTTCGGTGTGGGGGGCGACGCATCCGTATGCCGGTTTTCTGGGATTGGGACAGGCGATGGAGGATGCGGTGGGGCTGGAGTTGGATTGCCGCCCGTGTTCGGTTTATGGACACAAGGTTTGCTGGCGGGGGGATTATGCCTGCATGAATGATTTGGCTCCGGAGGCGGTGTTCGAACGGATGGTGCGGCGGTTGGGGTGAGAGAGGTGCAGCGGGGGCCGGGAATTTTAATTAAAAGAGAAAGGGCTGTTTCCATTTCAATGGAAACAGCCCTTTCTCGCATGAGAGCCTATCGGAAACGAGCCTGAGCTATCGTTCCCATTCGAGAATCTTGTAGAAGTCGTATTCTTCCGGGTCATCGACATATTTCGATGCCCCTTTGTAGTCCTCCCGGGTGATGTAGTGCAGGTTGTTTTGGATGATTTGCTGCACTTTTCTGGATTCGACGTCCACCAGACGGGGCATGATCTTGCCCTCTTTGTCCGCCACGCTGTCCATGAAGAGCGGTTCGACCGAGCCGTCGCGGCCCACGGTCACCATACAACCCGAGTGTCCCGCCTTGTAGAGTTCGTACACCCCTAACCCCAGCTGGGTAGCATACGAGAGGTCGTAGGCGATCGGTCGGCAGCAGCGCAGTTCATATCCCATCTCATTCGGCCGGCTCTTGACCTTGATGCGCAAGGTCTTGAGTTTCTGTTGCACGAGCATGTTGAAGATGTGCGACTTGCTGACGTTCCCCAGCTCCGGATGTCCGTGTTCGTCGTAGGTGAACTGGACGCCGGTGTTGATGATCTCTTCGTCGTTCATGAAGTGGAAGACGCCTTCCGAGATCACCGCCACGCCGTAAGGAATCCCCATCAGCCGACGTTTCACCATCGACGAAATAACCAACCGGGCGATCTTGTCGAACGTAATCGGGGTCTTGTTGAACATTTCGGGGATGACGATCATCGGATAGTGGCAGGCTGAGCCGATCCCGAAGGCCAGGTGTCCGGCTTCGCGCCCCATGGCGGAGACGACGAACCAGTTGCCGCTCGTTCTGGCATCTTCGTAGAGCGTGGTGGCCAGTTTCACCCCCTCTTCCTTTGCGGAGTTGTATCCGAAGGTCGGATAGCCGGCCGGCAGGGGCAGGTCGTTGTCGATGGTCTTCGGTACGTGGATGCTGGAGACGTCCAGACCTTTGCTTTTCAGAAATTTGGTCAGCCGGTTGGCGGTCGAAGCGGTGTCGTCTCCGCCGATCGTGACGAGTACTTTGACGTTGTACCGTTCGAAAAAGTCGGTGCGGAACTCCTTGTCGGCCGGTTTGTAGCGGCTCATTACCAGGGCGGAGCCTCCCCGGCAGTAGATGTTGTCGGCGGTTTCGAAGTCGAGGTAGACGAAGTCGGGTTCGTCGCTGACCAGGCTTTTGTAGCCGCCGTTGAGTCCGATCACCTGATAGCCGTTCTGGCTGAAGATTTTCGTCACGGCGCTGATGACCGTATTGATGCCGGGTGCAGGGCCGCCGGCACAGAGTATTGCGACTGCGTTTTTCATGGTATGTGTCGAATACGATTGGTTTCGGTTATGAAACAAACGGCCCCAGTGGGATTGGGGCCGTTTGTCTGGAAATTGTCCTGTGTGTTTGCGGAGTTATGGATTACAGCACGTTCACGCAGTTCAGGTTATCGAAAGCGATTTTCATGCGTTCGATAATCGAGGCTTCGCCGGCCCGCAGCCAAACGCGCGGATCGTAGAATTTCTTGTTCGGTTTGTCTTCGCCTTCCGGATTCCCGAGCTGCCCTTGCAGGTAGGCTTCGTTCTTCTTGTAGTACTGGCGAATCCCGTCCCAGAAAGCCCACTGGGTGTCGGTGTCGATGTTCATCTTGATAACCCCGTAAGAGATCGCTTCGGCGATTTTTTCCGGTTCGGAGCCCGACCCGCCGTGGAAGACGAAGTTCACCGGTTTGTCGGTCGGCGTATGGAGGTTTTTGTGGATATAGGCCTGCGAGTCGCGCAGAATCTTCGGTTCCAGCACTACGTTCCCCGGTTTGTAAACCCCGTGTACGTTCCCAAACGATGCTGCGATCGTAAAGTTCGGGCTGATCTTCATCAGGGTTTCGTAAGCGAGGCAGACGTCTTCCGGCTGGGTATAGAGTTTCGAAGCGTCGACGTGCGAGTTGTCCACCCCGTCTTCTTCGCCGCCCGTGATCCCGAGTTCGATTTCGAGGGTCATCCCCATCTTGGCCATCCGGGTGAGGTATTTCGAGCAGATTTCGAGGTTCTCTTTCAGCGGTTCTTCGCTCAGGTCGAGCATGTGCGAGCTGAAGAGCGGCGTGCCGGTCTCCGCGAAGTGTTTTTCGCTGGCATCCAGCAGGCCGTCGATCCACGGCAGCAGCTTCTTAGCGGCATGGTCGGTGTGGAGAATCACCGGAATCCCATAAGCCTTGGCTACCGTATGCACGTGTTTGGCAGCGGCGATAGCCCCGAGCACCTGTGCCTCCTGGCCTTCGAGTTTCAGCCCTTTCCCGGCTACGAAAGCAGCCCCGCCGTTCGAAATCTGGATGATAACGGGCGAATTGACTGCCGCAGCCGATTCGAGCACGGCGTTGATGGTGTCGGTCCCGGTCACGTTCACCGCCGGAATGGCAAAGCCTTTTTCTTTGGCATAGGCGAACAGCTGCCCTACTTTGTCTCCGGTGAGCACACCGGCCGGAAATTTTTTGTCACTCATTATGTGTTGGATTTTAATTAGTTGATTGTGCGCTGTTGGAATTATCTCTCCAAATTTACGATTATTTTCCGATTCGGGCCATAAATTTTTGCACATCGACGATAAAACGGGTATGGGTTCCCTCGCCGATAACGGCTCCGGAGGAGTCTTGCGCCGTGACGGCGAAGTCGATCCGCCTTCCGTCCGTATGGGTGACGGCGGCGGTTGCCGTGATCGTATCGCCGATGGCTGTGGCCCGATTGTGGGCGATTTGTAACGAAATGCCCACGCTGCTTTCCGCTTCAGGGGTCAGGAACGGGGCGATGGCCTGCATGGCCGCCTGCTCCATCAAAGCTGCCATCGCCGGCGTCCCCAGTACCGGCAGGTCGCCGGAGCCTAAGGCCGCTGCGCTGTGCGCCTCGGTCACGACCAAAGTGGCGGTGTAAGAGGCGGCGAGAGGTATCGGTTGCATAGGTGTGTTTGAAAATCGTTGTTTAGCGTGTTTTGCCGCTTCTACAGAGGCATCCCTCCAAGTGGTCGTCCACAAAGCCGGTGGCCTGTAAAAAGGCATAACAAATCGTGGAGCCGAAGAAACGGAAGCCTCGTTTTCGCATATCCCGGCTCATGGCGTCCGACTCCGGCGAGGTGGCGGGAATTTCGGCCAAGGTCTCGAAATGGTTCACAACGGGCAATGGACGATCACCGAAGAAGGTGAGGATGTACCGGTAAAAACTTCCGAACTCTTTCTGAATGGCCATGAACCGTCGCGCGTTCTCGATGGTGTGACGAATTTTCAGCCGGTTGCGGACGATCCCGTCGTGGTGCATCAAGCGTTCGACCTCTGTCTCCGGATCCATCCGGGCGATTTGCTCGACGTCGAAGCCGTGGAAAGCCTCCCGGTAGCCCTCCCGCTTGCGCAGGATGGTCAGCCACGACAAACCAGCCTGTGCGCTTTCGAGTACCAGAAATTCGAACAGGGTACGATCGTCCGTTACAAGACGTCCCCACTCCCGGTCGTGGTATTCGACATAGAGCGGGTCTGTTCCGGCCCAGCCGCAACGGCCGTCGACGAGGTTTTCCATCTATTGTGCGTCGCAGTTTTTCAATACAGTCGCCATCCCCTGTGCGATAGCGTCGCAGGCGGCGAGTTTTTCCGGTGTCGGGGTGCCGAACACATCCACCGGATCAGCCACCAAAGGCCAGCCGATTTGTTCGGCGAAAACTTTCAGGTTCTTCACCCCTCCTCCGTTCCAGCTGTACGAGCCGAAGAGCCCCAAGGCCTTATTCTTTACGCCCATGTGGAGCAATTCGGTGGTCAGCCGCTCGACGGTCGGGAACATTTGGGCATTGTAAGCGCAGCTGCCGAGGATGATCCCCCGGTACCGCCATACGTCGTCGATCAGGTATGAGAGGTGTGTCTTCGAAGCGTCCCGCACGCGGATGTCCCGAATCCCCGCTTCCGCGCATTTCCGGGCGATGTAATCCGCCGTCGCTGCGTTGTTGCCGTACATCGAGCCGTAGATAATCACGACTCCCGGTTCCGCTTCATACCGGCTCCAGCGGTCGTACAGGTCGATCACTTTTTTCGGTTCGCTTCGCCAAACCGGCCCGTGAAGCGGGCAAATGGTATCGATTGGTACCGATCCGAGCTTGGCGAATGCCTTCTGTACCATATTGCTGTACTTCCCGACGATATTGGAGTAGTATCGCCGCATTTCGCCCAGGTATCTGGTGTCGAAATCGGCAATTTCGTCGTCGAAAATCGCTCCGTCCAACGTCCCGAACGTCCCGAAAGCGTCGCCCGAGAACAGGATGTGTTCGGTGGTGTCGTAGCTCATCATGGTCTCCGGCCAGTGCACCCACGGAGTCATCACGAATTGCAGTTTATGATGGCCCAGATCGAGCGTATCGCCCTCCCCTACTTCAACGAGGTTTTCGGTGATGCCGTAATAGCCTTCCAGAATCTTGAAGGTCTTGCAGTTTCCCACGATCCGCACCTGCGGCCACCGACGGACGATGTCTCCGATTTCGCCCGAATGGTCGGGCTCCATATGGTTGATAACCAGATAGTCCAACTCTGTCCGTCCCGCTTCGGTCAGGAGCCGCTCGATCCATCCCACGTAATCTCCTCCGGTTCCCATCTCGATGGTGTCGAGCAGGGCGGTTTTCTCGTCCGTAACCAGATAGGAGTTGTAGCTCACCCCGTCCGGCAGAGGCCACAGGTTTTCGAAAAGGTGTTTTCTCCGGTCGTTGGTGCCGAGCCAATAGATCCGGTCGGTTACTTTTACTTTCAAGTCCATATCTTGTAGTGTATCCGTTGTTTACTTGGTTTCGGGTTGCTCTTTGGCCAACTCTTTGACCTGTCGGGTGGCGATCTTGGGATTGGCGATGACGTTGCATCCGTTGACGCATCCCCCTTCGCAGGCCATCACTTCGACCATATTGCCCGGACAATTCTTGGCATATCCTCGCATTTCGCGAATGGTCTGTTTGTCGATGCCGTTGATGACGATCGGCCGGATCTGTTCGCGCTCCTTTGCGGACAGGGCTCCCGCCACCGCGCTCATCACCCCTTCGCTCGCCGCATAGCCGCGGCTGCTGGCCAGAATTTCGCCGTCCAATGCGGTTTTGCTGTCGGCGAAGGTGTCGACGCCCATCGCTACGAGCATCGTGCCGAGCTCTTCGAAACTCAGCATCAGGTCGACGTTCGGATCGGCGTAGGCCTCTTTCCGCTTGGCCACGCACGGCCCGATAAAGACCAGCGTGGCATCCGGATACTGCTTCCGGGCAATCTCTGCGGTGTAGTACATCGGGCTCCGGGTGTGCGAAACGTAGGGCACGATCTCCGGCATGTGTTTGTGCGCCAGCATGTAATACGACGGACAGCAGGAGGTGGTCATAAAGTCCTGGTCGCCGTCCAGCACCTTTTCGGCCAACTCGGCCGCTTCATTGGCTGTTGTCACATCGGCCCCTTTGGCCACTTCGATCACGTCGTCGAACCCCAGTTTTCGGATGGCGCCGATGATATTGGCGAGCGAGGTCTTGAATTGTCCCGCCACGGCCGGGGCGACGAGCGCCACGGTCGGTTTATCCGACTGAAAGGATTTGAAGAGTTCGATCAGGTGGGACTTTTCGACCACGGCTCCGAACGGACAGGCGGAGAGGCAGCGTCCGCAATAGATACATTTCGCCGGGTCGATATGTTCTTTGCCGTGTTCGTCTTTGCTGATGGCTCCCACGGGGCAAGACTCCTCGCACGGCACGGGAATGTAGACGATGGCGTGGAACGGGCAGTTTTTCATGCACTGGCCGCAATTGACGCATTGGGTCGGATCGATATGCGCCTGTCCGTTGGCGAAATGGATGGCTCCTTTGTTGCAGTTGACTTCGCAGGGCCGGGCCACGCAGCCCCGGCACATGTTGGTGACGACGTAGTTGACTTTCACGCATGCCGAGCAGGCGTCGGTCATCACGGTCAGCGGATTTTCGGAGATCTCTTTCCGGTCGAACGCGCGCCGGACGTATTCGGCGAGCGGGGTCATCTCGTCTTCCTCTTCTTCAATGCCGAAGCCGAGTATCCCCATGGCGCGGTATTTCAGGATGGCGCGGTCTTTATAGATGCAGCAACGGGAGACCTCTTCGTACCCTTTCGGCCGCATTTCGTAGGGGATGCGGTCGATCTTTTCTTCCAGTCTGCCGGCGTGGAGCAGTTTGACGATGCGCGTGAGGAGTTCGCGCCGCAGGATCATGGTGTTGTTGGTGACGGCCATAGCGAAAGGGTTGTCCGTAGGTCGGTAATGGATCGGATTTTTGTTTGTCGTCAAAGATAATACTTTCCGGCGGAAATTTCGGCATTTGGCGGGTTGTCGGTTTTCCTGCGTCGGGTTAGGTGCTCCGTTTATTCCGAGAGGCAACGCAACGGAAGACCGAAGGAGCGACTGTATATACGGTTAGGTAGAACATCTTGTGCATGAAACCATAGGAAATATCCGCGAATTCCGCTAACAGTGGAAGACCAACTACATCCGGCATTACAGAGATGCCACAGTGCGCCCCCACCGTCATTGCGGTAGCCCGAGGCGGTTTTCTCTGTTTATTCCGAGAGGCAACGCAACTGAAAACCGCAGGCGCGGTGGTGCGCGGTGCTGGGATTGAGGTACGCCACGCCGAAGCCCATATATAAGCTCCGGTAGTGGTTTCCCGAATCAACAGACGTGAACGACCAGTTGTACCCGTCGTTGCTGACGCCCCACAACGCGCCTTCGCCGTAGCCGCGGCTGCCCGGGGCGGGGATTAAGACGTCTTAACGGGTTTCGAAAACAAAATAATAGGAAATAAAAAAGGCTTTCGGTGAGGTTATTTCCGAAAGCCTGATTCGATGTGCGATCCGTCGCAGAAGGGTTGGTTTTCCGACCGGCCGCATCGACAAAAAACAGTTCGTCTGTTCAATCCCCTCTCCCCGATCTCCTTTCCCGTCCAGTCGATGATCCGGAAATTGCCGGACATGGTCAGCGGCTGTCCTTCCCGAAACAGAACGGTGGTCTCTCCTGCCGAAGCAGGGGGCGCTCCGCCGATTTTTTGTTCCGCGGCAGGCGCAGAAAACAGACGCCCTAAATGCGTCGTGTCGAACAGCTTGTGCGAATGTTTCTTTCCTGCTATCGTTCGTTCCGGATCGTTCCAAAAGAAGGTCAGTGCCTGACTCGGACACCGTTCGACGATGTCGATAATCTCTTCGGTTTCGGCCGCGCTCAGGTCGATCCACGGTCGCCGCACCGGATCGAACACCCGACGCAACGACCGGAAGCACACCCCTGCATGGATGCACTCGGCCGGCTGCCACACGACGGTGATCGTCCCGTTGCTGTATTTGCGATTGTTATTCATCGTCTTCGTCCGACGTATCGGCGATCTGTTCGGCACCCGATATTTCGTCGTTGTCGTCTTCGTAATAATCTTTTTCGAGTTCCTCTTCCGGTTTGGAGTCGATCTTGACATCGACTTTCACCAGGTAGCTGATCTCGTCGGTTTCGAACGGAACGACGTAGAAAAAGTCGCCGCTCGGCTTGTCTATGCGGATCAATGCCTCGCCGTATCCGTGCGGATAGGTCGCTTTGAAAGCCTCCAATTGATCGGAGCCGAGGTTCGCATAGCTGATAATCACGCGTTTTTTCGCGTTTCCCGCTTTGGTAGCCATAGTGTTTCGCAGGTAGTCTCTGGTCGTTGGAAATTTTCTGCAAGTATAAAACAAAAATTAAAACCGCAGAATAGTCCGGTTGTTTTTCTTTCGTCGTGCGATTGTTATATCTTTGGAAGCCGCTTGGGGCGGTTGCACGAAACCGTTTTTCTCTACCTATGGACAATACGAAGCAAAAAATAGACCATTTGCGTCGGGTGCTCGACCGGCTGAACTATGATTATTATGTACGGAATGCGCCGGCGGCCGAAGACCGCGAGTACGACCGGATGATGGCCGAACTGGCCGCTCTGGAGGCTGCGCACCCGGAGTTCGCGGATCCTAATTCGCCGACGCATCGCGTGGGGAGCGACCTGACCCGGGAGTTCCAGCAGGTGGCCCACCGATATCCGATGTTGTCGCTGGCCAACACCTACTCCGAGGAGGAGGTGCGCGACTTCATCGCGCGGGTCGACAGGGAGACCGCGGTGCCGACGGCATACTGTTGTGAACTGAAGTTCGACGGGACGGCGATTTCGCTGACGTATGAAAACGGGCGGTTTGTGCGGGCCGTGACGCGGGGCGACGGGACGCAGGGCGACGATGTGTCGGCCAACGTGCGGACGATCCGCAGCATCCCGATGTCGTTGCAGGGCGGCGGATGGCCGGCGTATATGGAGGTGCGGGGCGAGATTTATATGCCCCACGAGAGTTTCGAGCGGCTCAATGCCGAGCGGGCCGATATCGGCGAGGAGCCGTTCGCCAATCCGCGCAACGCGGCCGCCGGGACGCTCAAACAACAGAACTCGGCCGTCGTGGCGAAGCGGGGGCTCGATGCCGTGCTCTATGCCGTACAGGCGGATGCACCGGTGGCGGCGTCGCATTACGAAACGTTGCAAAAGTTGCGGGAGTGGGGCTTCAAGACCTCTTCGGCAGTGCAGTTGTGCCGGTCGGCGGAGGAGATTATGGCCTACATCCGGCATTGGGACAAGGCCCGGCACGAGCTGCCTTACGAGACGGACGGGGCGGTGATCAAGGTGGACAGCACCCGGTTGCAGCGCGACCTGGGGGCGACGGCCAAGGCGCCGCGGTGGGCGGTGGCTTATAAGTTCAAGGCGGAGCAGGCGGTGACGCGGCTCGTGTCGGTCGATTTTCAGGTCGGACGGACGGGAGCCATTACGCCGGTGGCCAATCTGGAGCCGGTGCGGCTGGCCGGGACGACGGTTCGGCGGGCGTCGCTGCACAATGCCGAGCAGATCGAACTGCTGGATATCCGGGTGGGCGATGCGGTGCGGGTCGAAAAGGGGGGCGAGATCATTCCGAAGATCGTCGGGGTCGATCTGGCGCAGCGGCCGGCGGAGAGCGTGCTGTTCCGGTACATTACGCACTGTCCGGAGTGCGGGACGCCGCTGGTCAGGGAGGAGGACGAGGCGAAACACTATTGTCCGAACGCCACGGGATGTCCGCCGCAGATCGTGGGGCGGATCGTACACTACATTTCGCGCAAAGCGATGAATATCGAGGGGCTGGGAGACGAGACGGTGCAGCTCTTGTACAACAACGGACTGCTGGGCGATATCGCCAACCTGTACGACCTGGAGGTCGAGCATCTGGTGCCGCTGGAGCGCCTGGGGCGGAAGTCGGCGGAAAATATCGTCGGAAATATCGCCGGATCGGTCGAGGTGCCTTATGCCCGGGTGTTGTTCGCTATCGGAATCCGGTATGTGGGCGAGACGACGGCCCGGAAGCTGGCGGCGGCGATCCCTTCGATCAACGCCCTGATGACCGCTTCGCGCGAGGAGCTGCTGGAGGTGGAGGAGGTCGGGGGAAAGATCGCGGACAGCATTCTCGCCTACTTCGCCGACCGGCGGAATGTCGAGATGATCGACCGGTTGCGGCGGGCCGGGGTGCAGTTGCAGGCGGTGGAGCGGGCCAGACTGTCGGAGGCGCTGGCCGGGAAGAAGATCGTGATTTCCGGAACGTTCGACCTCCATTCGCGACCGGAGCTGAAGGAGTTGATTGAGCTGCACGGGGGGACGAATCAGAGCAGCGTGTCGAAGGCGACCGACTATTTGCTGGCCGGTTCGGGTATCGGGCCGAAAAAGCTGGAGACGGCGACGAAGCTCGGGGTGCGGATTATTTCGGAGGAGGAGTTTATGGAGATGATCGGAGGAGAGATGTTAAAAATTCAACAAACGACGCTCTTTTAGTTGAAATTCCGGAAGTCGGGTGTAATCCCCGGGGAATAAGCGTAACTTTGCCGTATTACCATTTTTTTTCAGAAATATCATGTCACTTCAATTGAAAGGCGTAGGCGTCGCATTGGTGACGCCGTTTACCGAAGGCGGAGCGGTCGATTTTCCGGCACTGACAGCGTTGATCGAACATGTGACGACGGGCGGGGTCGATTATTTGGTGGTGCTGGGAACGACGGGCGAACCGGCCACGATGACGGCGGAGGAGCGGCACTGTGTCGTGCGGCACTGCGTGGCCCACAATCCGGGCAATCTGCCGATCGTGGTGGGGATCGGGGGGAATAACACGGCGGAGGTGATCCGGACGATGCAGACGTTCGACCTGGAGGGGGTGAGCGCGATTCTCTCCGTGACGCCTTACTACAACAAACCGAATCAGGCGGGGCTGTATGCCCATTTCAGCGCGATTCTGGAGGCGGCGCCGCTGCCGGTCATCTTGTATAATGTGCCGGGCCGGACGGGGGTCAATATGACGGCAGAAACTACCTTGAAGCTGGCGCATGCTTTTCCGGGGCGGGCGATTGCCGTTAAGGAGGCGTCGGGGAACCTGTCGCAGGCGGCTTATATCCTGCGCGATCGGCCGGAGGGCTTTTTCGTCCTTTCGGGCGACGACAACCTGGCGATGGCGCTGGTGGCGATGGGAGGCGACGGGGTAATTTCGGTGGCGGCGAATGTCTTTCCGGATACCTTCTCGTGCATGATCCATGCGACGATGGCGGGAAATATCGCGGATGCGGCGCCGCTGAACCTGACGTTGCACGAGGTGACCGATTTGCTCTTTGCCGAAGGGAATCCGGTGGGGGCCAAGGGGGCTTTGGCGATCAAAGGGCTGATGGGAAATAACTTGCGGTTGCCGCTCGTGCCGGCGAGTGAGGGGCTGTTGGCGAAAATCAAGGCCCAGATCGACCGGTACGGATTGTAGGGGATTTTTCTTAAGAGAAAAGAGGTATGCGAAAATTCTGGGCAGGGCTCTTGTTGTTCGTTTTCGGGACGGCGGAGGCGCAGCAGGCGGACACGATAGGGGTTGCGGCGCCGGACTATCGGCGGATTGTGGCCGAGACGGCGGATATCGCTTCGCCGTACTACTATCCGCGGCTCTTCGGGCGGTACGAGCGGGGCGATACGACGCTGACGGTCGAGGATTTCCGATACCTCTATTACGGCTACTCGGAACAGAGGGGATACAAACCGCTGTTGAGTTCGCCGTATGCGGACAGTCTCGAACGCGCGTTCGGCAAGAAGACGCGGCTGGAGGCGGAAGACTATCGGCGGATCGTGGGGTTTGCGCGCGAGATACTCCGGGAGGAGCCGTTCAGCATGCGGGATTTGAACGTTTTGGCTTTCGCCTACCGGATGCTGGACGAACCGGAGCGGGCGGCGGCACAAATGTTCAAAATACGCGGCATTCTGGAGGCGATCCGTTCCACGGGGACGGGGCTGCGAGAGGAGTCGCCGTGGTATGTGATCTACCAGCGCGATGCGCAGGATGTGCTGAACCTGATCGGAGCCCGGTTCACGAAGCTCATTATTTTGACGCGGAACGTGGAGTATGCACCGGTCTACAACATGCCGGACGACGGGAGCCGGGGCGGCCGGAAAAACAAGGGATACTATTTCGACTACAGCGAGGTGTACAAGCGGCGGCCGGACTATCTGGACGAGGTGCCGAAGCGCAAACGCAAGTTCGAGATCAATCCGCTCTACAATCCGCGGTCGAAACAGAATATTTTACCGAAATAATACAGTACGAACAGCATGGAGATGTCATACGACGTGATGGTGATCGGCAGCGGGCCGGGCGGATATGCGGCAGCGATTCGGTGTGCGCAGCTGGGGCTGCGGACGGCGGTGGTCGAACGGGCCGAATTGGGTGGAACATGTCTCAATTGGGGGTGTATCCCGACCAAGGCGCTGTTGAAAAGTGCGGAGGTTTTTCGTTACGCTTCCCATGCGGCGGAGTACGGGGTGGATATTGCGGCGGGAGCTATGAAAGCCGATCTGCCGGAGATGGTGGCTCGCAGTCGGGGCGTGGCGGAGCAGATGAGCAAAGGGATCGATTTCCTGCTCAGGAAGAATAAGGTGGAGGTGATTGTCGGGGCGGGTTCGCTGACTGATGTGCCGCATACGGTGGCGGTGACGGCGGGGGACGGGACTACGGCCATCTATGAGGCTCGGCATATCATTCTGGCCACGGGGGCGAGGCCGAGGGAGTTTCCGTCGATTCCGGTGGACGGACGACGGGTGATTACTTCGCGTCATGCTTTGACTTTGACGGAGCTGCCGGAGTCGATGGTGGTGATCGGTTCGGGAGCGATCGGGGCGGAGTTCGCTACTTTTTTCGGTACGTTGGGAACGAAGGTGACGATCGTGGAGTACGCGCCGAACCTGGCGCCGTTGGAGGACGAGGAGATTTCGAAACTTCTGGAGCGGGCGTTCCGCAAGGCGAAAATCGCGGTGATGACTGCGACGGAAGTCAAACAGGTAGCAGTGGACGAAGCGGCCGGGCTGTGCCGGGTGAGCGTGGCGGGGAAGAAGGGCGAGCAGGTGTTGGAGACGGAAGTGGTTCTGTCGGCGGTGGGGATTGCGGCCAACACGGAGGGGATCGGATTGGAGGCGGCGGGGGTGCGGATTGAGCGGGGGAAAGTCATTGTGGACGAGCACTATCGGACTTCGGTCGAGGGGGTTTATGCCATCGGGGATTTGATACCGACGCCGGCATTGGCCCATGTGGCGACGGCCGAGGCGATCCATTGTGCGGAGTTTATTGCGGGTCTTGCACCGGAGGCGGTGGATTATGCCGTGGTGCCGTCGTGCATCTACACGACGCCGGAGGTCGCGTCGGTGGGGCTGACCGAGGCACAGGCGACGGAGCGGGGATATACTGTGCGTGTGGGGCGTTTTCCCTACACGGCTTCGGGCAAGGCGACGGCGGCGGGGAACCGGGACGGGATGGTGAAGTTGATTTTCGATGCCGAGACCGATCGGTTGCTGGGGGCGCACCTGTTCGGGCTGAATGTCACGGAGATGGTGGTCGAGCCGGCCTTAGGATTGACTTTAGGGGCGAAGGCGGAAGACGTTATCCGCACGATCCACGCCCACCCGACGATGTCGGAGGGGGTGATGGAGGCGGCTGCGGCGGCGTACGACGAGGCGATCCATCTTTAGCATTAAATCGGATAAACCATGGAAAATCGTAACATCTCGTTGCCGTTTCATTGGAGCGGCGCAGTGTGGGCGGTGACTATAGTGTTTTTGCTTGTTTTGGTTGGAGTGGGCTTCCATTTGGAATCACTCGGGTGGCCGACAGAGGTGCTTTGGTTGAAGTATCTGTTGTTTCTCGTTTTTCTGGTCTCCTTTTTGGTGGTGTTGGGCTATATGCCGATACGTCTGAAGGCAGACGGGGAAAAGATAGCTGTCAGCCGCTTGTTCGGCGCGCTGGAGATTCCGTTGAGCGAGGTGATCAGCGTAGCCCCGATTTCGAAATCTTATATCAACGGTTCGATACGGACGTTCGGGAGCGGTGGAGCGGGCGGCTATTTAGGTCGATTCAAAAATAAGACGCTGGGCCGTTATACGATGTATGCCACGGAGCTGAAGCACTTGGTGCTCGTTCGGACACGACAGAAGAAGTATGTCTTCAGTTGTACGCAGCCGGAGGAGTTCGTGGCATACGTTCAGGCACGGTTGAAGCGATAGCGGATTAGCGATCGGCGGCAGTTTCCGCTGCCGCCTTTTCCCGATTCGTGACCCGCAGTTTGGCCACGCAGCTCGCATTCATCTGTACGATTTCGAACGAGAGGTGGCGATAATCGAAGCGGTCGCCCGTCTCCGGAATTCGGCCCAACAGGAACATAGAGAGGCCGCTCAGGGTATCGAAATTCTCTTTTTGTAGCTCGTCGCAGGCCACGATACCCATCTCTTCCATAAAATCGTCCACACTGTACGTGCCGTCTACCAGCACGGAACCGTCCTCCTGCACGACATAGGCCGGATCGTCGCAGGTTCCGTCTTCATCCGGAATCTCGCCCAGAATGCTTTCCGCCAGGTCGTTCAGTGTAATCACCCCCTCCACGACACCGTATTCGCTGATAACCACTCCGAAACTGCATTTGTGTTGCTTGAACAGATCGAGCACGCGTTGTGCCGAGAGGTTTTCCGGAATCAGCAACGGTTCGACGGCGATCGAGCGCAGGTCGAAACGGGCATTCCGACGGAGCAGGCCGATGATGTCTTTGACCGAAACCATACCGATGATGTCCGAAGTGGAGTCGCCGCACAGCAGATAGCGCGTATGGGGCGCTTCGGAAATCGTGTCGATGACCTCTTCCCTGCCCTGCCCGGCGAAGAGATAGACGACGTCTTTGCGATGCGTCTTGAGCTCCTTGGCGTGTTTGTCCGTAAAGCGGAAGACGTCGCGAATCATTTCGGTCTCCTCTTTTTCCAGCAATCCCTGTTCGGTGCTTTGCCGGAGAATCATTTTGATCTCCTCCTCGTTGAGCGAACGTTCTTTGCTGGTTCGTACGCCGAGGATTTTATTGACCAGTTTGGTGGAGACGCTCAACATCCAGACGAACGGATACGAGATGCGTGTCAGGCCGCACATCATGGGGGTGAGCATCATGGCGATTCGTTCGGGGTTGCCCAGCGCGATGGATTTCGGGACTAATTCGCCGATAATCAACGAGAAATAGGTAATCAACCCGACCACGGTAATCAGCGACAAGTCGCGGGCATAGGGGGCTAAAAAGGAGACCCGGGCGAACCACGGTTCGACATCGTCGGCCAGGGCGACGCCGCCGAATGCCCCGGAGACGATGCCGATCAGGGTGATTCCGATTTGGATGGTCGAGAGGATGGTTTCCGGATCGTCCAGCAGTTCGAGGGTTCTGGCCGCCCGTCTGCTTCCTCGGGCCGTTTCGCTTTGCAGGCGTGCCCGGCTGCTGGAGATCAGCGCGATTTCATACATGGCGAAAATGCCGTTCAGGAGGAGGAGTAAGAAAAGAATGACGATTTCCATAGTCCGTTGCGGATCAGTAAAATAGGTGGATTTTTGAGGTGGGTGATAAATCTGTTCAGGGGGGTAAGTTAATCAATTAGTCTATCAAATTAGCGGCCAAATTGGGAATTCGTGCGATGATTTTGTGAAAAAGTGGGGATAATCCGGATTTGTTGCGGGCAATTTCGGGGGTAGAGGTACGGTTTCTTTAGGCGGTGGCGCGCGAACGATGGGTTGGTGAGGCCGACACGGGGCGGTGCTTTGGGCTGTGCTTTCAGGCGAGGACGAATAGGGCGGGCTTCTGCGGCTCTTTGAGCCGCGCAGTTCGCCGCCACCCCATGCGGCGGGCTGCAACTCGACGGAGCTCGTTGCGCCTCCGCTGGCGGCGACTGCAAACAGGGCGGGGACGAACCCGGCTGAAAAAATAGTGCTTTTGCGACCCTTTAGGGTCGTGGGGGGCGAAGCTTCCCGCCGCGGAGGCCCGCAACTCGCTATGCTCGTTTTAGGCCCCGCAGGCTTCGACCCGCTCGGACGACAAGGCCGAACCTGAAAGATGTAGGTTGTGGATTGGGCCGAGCTCCTGCGGCTCGCAGAGCCGTGCGGGCTGGAGCCACCCCCGGCGTAGGGCCGCCACTTCGCGGTGCTCGTTTGGCCCACGCTGGCTCCGGCCCGCTAAAGTTCGGCTATATATAGCCAGTTTTACGTGCTGCTCGGCCCCCGTTTATTCCGAGAGGCAACGCAACGGAAGACCGAAGCCACGAGCATTCGCATCGTTGAGAACGAGCCACGTCACACCGAAGCCCAAGTTTATGCCGTTGGTGTCGCTAATTGAAGCAGACCAGCTGGCGCTGCCGCTGCCGACGAGCTCCAGCATGCCCGAAGTACTGTTGCGGACGCCCGGGGCAGCTTGCTCTGTTTATTCCGAGAGGCAGCGCAACTGAAAACCGTAGACACGGCGGTACGCGAGACTCGGTCCGAGCCACGTCATGTCGAAATCCAGTCGGATGCCGTAGATACCGTTTGTGGCGGAAGACCAACTGTACCCATTACCGCCCACGATCACTATGCCCGAGACATCGCTGAGGAGACCCGGGGCGGAACGTTGGGGAAATCGAGTCGAATCATTCGTTGCAGAGGACAACGAATGACGTTTTTTGACTAACTTTACCACTGAATATCATATCTTTCATCCGATGAAAAAGCAAGATAAAGAAGCGCTGCTCTATCATAGCTCCGAACCCAAAGGAAAACTGGGCGTTGTTCCCACCAAACCCTACACCACCCAACACGACCTCTCGATGGCTTATACCCCGGGCGTGGCGGTGCCCTGTATGGAAATTTACGACGATCCGGAGAAAATCTACGAATATACCAACAAAGGCAATCTGGTGGCTGTGATTTCGAACGGCACGGCCGTGTTGGGACTCGGCGATATCGGCCCGGCGGCCGCAAAACCCGTGATGGAGGGGAAAGGACTGTTGTTCAAGGTGCTGGCCGGAATCAATGTATATGATATCGAGATCGATACCACGGATGTGGATCGTTTCGTGGAGACCGTCAAGGCGATTGCGCCGACCTTCGGGGGGATCAACCTGGAGGATATCAAAGCGCCCCAGTGTTTCGAAATCGAACGACGGCTCAAAGAAGAGGTCGGCCTGCCGCTGATGCACGACGACCAGCACGGAACGGCGATCATTACTTCGGCCGCCCTGCTCAATGCTTTGGAGATCGTGGGGAAACGCATCGACCGGATTCAGGTCGTTGTGAACGGCGCGGGAGCTGCTGCGACAGCTTGTGCGCGGCTCTATTTGCACCTGGGGGTTAGGCCCGAAAATCTGGTGATGTGCGACAGCAAAGGAGTGATCAGCGTGCGACGAACGAACCTGACGCCCGAAAAGGCACAGTTTGCGACCCGGCGCGAGGTGAATACGCTGGCCGAAGCTTTGGTCGGCGCCGATCTTTTCTTGGGCGTCTCCAAAGCAGGGGTGCTGACAGCTGAGATGGTGCGGACGATGGCCGATGACCCGATTGTCTTTGCATTGGCCAATCCCGATCCGGAAATTCCGTATGAAGCGGCCAAAGCGTCGCGTCCCGACCTGATTTTCGCCACCGGGCGGAGCGACTATCCGAATCAGGTCAATAACGTGCTCGGTTTTCCGTACATCTTTCGCGGGGCGTTGGATGTACGAGCCACGGCTATCAACGAGGAGATGAAGGTAGCGGCGGCACAAGCGATCGCCGGGTTGGCGAAAATGCCGGTCACGGACGAAGTGCTTCAGGCCTATAATTTAGAGGAGCTGGCTTTCGGACGGGACTATCTGCTGCCCAAACCGTTGGATCAACGCCTGCTCGTGACGGTCTCGGTGGCCGTGGCCAAGGCGGCGGTCGAATCGGGTGTCGCGACCAAAATCATTACGGATTGGGAGGCCTATGCAGCCGGTCTGGCACGGTTGGCCGACCGTATCCGACAGGGGCGTTATTGATTGCGGTGAAGAGAGACCGACCCTTTGACTTTTCGGCCTTTGGGGTCAATCTCTTTCCATCGGTCGCTCTCCCAATAGAAGTGCTCGCCGATCCAGACTTTGCGTGCCCGGCGAGCCACAGTAGCGTGTCCGTCCCGAAACGGATAGGCGGCTTCGTAGTGCGGTCGGATCACGACGCGACCCGTCGTGTCGGCATATCCGATTCGTCCGTTGCGTCCTACGATTCGAAACAGACCTTCCGAAACATAATCCGGGCCGTTGTCGAATAGGTAGGCATCGTATTTTTTGCGACTCTCCCGGTCGGCCAGTTCGGCGGATTTCGGATCATGGCGACGGAGGCCGGAGCGATAACCGGCGCAACTGCCGCAGAGCGCAAGTGTCGCGCCGGCGCAGAGGATGACGGTGAGGCGGTTCATGGCAAGCGATGGGTGTATTGGGGTGATTATCGCACCTGCACGACGGCCAGCTGTTCCTGGATCCGTTTCCGATCCACCGTCTCATAATGATATGGATAGAGGTATTCCGGTTCGATGATTTTGGCCGCTTCGATAAACTCCTCTTCGCTCATCGTATAGGGCAGCATCAGGGGGAGAAAAGCGATAAAAATAAAGTTCAACTCCCGCATTTCCGGAATCAGTTCGGTGTCGCCGGCGATGTAAATCCGTTTTCCGTCGATGGTCAGCAGATAACCGTTTCCCTCCCCTTTCGGGTGGAACGGTACGCCGGGTCTCCGTTCCCGGACGATGTTGTAGGCCGGCAGGGCCCGGATGCGGATCGAGCGGTTGTAGTCTGTCGTATCGCCGTTGGCCAGTGTGATGATCCGTTGGGTGAATCCGTCGGCCCGCAGCCGTTCTGCGGCTTTCGGCGGTGCGATAAAGACGGTCTGATCGGTCGCGATGGCGCGTAGCGCCTCGGGGTCGTAATGGTCATAGTGATCGTGGGTGATGAGAACCGTCGTGGCTTTCGGAAGCCTCGTATAATCGGCCCCTTCTCCGTATGGATCGACGGCGATTAGCTCATCCTCATAACCTATATAAAGCGCCGCATGGCTGATACGCGTCACGCTGATCGGGCCGTAGTAATCGGTGGTGTCGGGTTGTGCTTTCATGATGTTTGTGGGTTTGGGAATAAAGGTAGCATTTTTCGTGCCGAAATCGGAGCGTTTTTGGGGAAAATGGAGGGGCTATTTTTGCTGAGGTTGGAGGCTGTCCTGTTTATTCCGAGAGGCAACGCAGCTGAAGACCGCTGGCCCGGTGTACCGGATAGTTTGAGCCGAATCCCGTCGCGTCGAAGTACAAGTATACGCCATAGATATCGCTGACAGTGGAAGTCCAGCTGTAGCCGCCGTTACCGACCACCCACACCGAGCCTGAACCGTAACCGCGGTGGCCCGGGGCGGCCGCTCGGCACGCGAACCGGGTAGCCTCTGCCCCAATGGTCGCCTCTACCCTAAGTGCTTCTATCTCAAATAATCGGCCTGCCTCGGCTTCAAGTTGGGGCAGACACAGCCAGTAGAACGCCCTGTGGGCGCGTTTATTCCGAGAGGCAACGCAACGGAAGACCGAAGGAGCGACTGTATATACGGTTAGGTAGAACATCTTGTGCATGAAACCATAGGAAATATCCGCGAA
>NZ_JBQIQO010000033.1:0-26120 GCF_056799795.1 Rikenella sp. | reverse complement strand
CGAGGACGGCGATTCTGCGAATCGCGCTACTCCCTCTCCCTCAATGCACTGTCCCGTGTGCACCCCCACTGCGGCTCCGCTGTCGCTCCGCCGCATTTCCGTCGCCCGCTGGGATTTCATCTCGATTTTGCTGTCGCAAAATGAGCGAAATCCCCTTTTACGCGGGCGGGCGACGGAGTTTTCGGCAAAGTCGATTTTTTCGCGCGCCGTTCTTTGTCCCGCCTGAAACTGCCCTGCGCGGGCGGCGTCCGGGTGACCCCGGCGGGACGGAGCGATACTGCGTATCGCTTAATCTGCTCAGCCCAGTTCTTTGATGCGCGCGCCTGCACTGCTTTCCTACCCTCGCTGCTCGATCTTGTTCAACATCTTCACGGTCGCCTTGATGGCGGCAATGGTCTGGTCGGCATCCAACCCTCGGGTCTTGAACCGTACGCCGCTCTGTTCCCACGTAATCAAGGTCTGCACGAACGCGTCTGTCCGGCCTCCCGGAGGAATGCTCACGGAATAGTCGGCCAAGATCGGAAACTCGCGACCGAGCTGCTCGCGGTAAATCGCCCGAACGGCCGATACGAACGCGTCGTACTGACCGTCCCCGGCCGAGGTCTGCTGGTAGCTCTGGCCATGAATCTCCATCTTCACCGTGGCCACCGGACGCAGCCCCTGAGCCACCGAAAGCGAATAGTTCAGGATCCGCACCGCATCCTGCTCGCCGTCTCCCGAATTGCCCAGCAAGTCCGAAACGATATACGGCAAATCCTCGGCGGTCACAATCTCTTTCCGGTCGCCGAGCTCCACGATGTATTGCGTCACGCGGGTCATGGATGCCTCATCGAGCTCGATCCCCAACAGCTCCAGATTCTTACGGATGTTGGCTTTGCCGGAGCTCTTCCCCAAGGCATACTGCCGCGTCCGCCCGAAACGCTCCGGAAGCAGGTCGTTGAAATAGAGGTTGTTCTTATTGTCCCCGTCGGCGTGAATCCCGGCGCACTGGGTAAAGACGTTCTCGCCGATGACCGGCTTATTGGCCGGAATCCGAATGCCCGAATAACTTTCGACCACCGTGGAGACATGGTTCGTCCGCGCTTCGTCGATCCCCATTTCGGCGTTCAAATGGTCATGCAAGGCAGCGATAACGGAAGAGAGCGGCGCGTTTCCGGCCCGCTCGCCCAGCCCGTTGACGGTCGCGTGCACGCCCTGTATCCCCGCTTTCACTGCCGCCACGGTATTGGCCACCGCAAGATCGTAATCGTTATGGGCATGGAAATCGAACCGCAAATCCGGATACCGCTCGACCATAGCCCGGCAAGCTTCGTCGCATTCCCACGGTTCGAAAACACCCAAGGTGTCGGGCAGCATGAACCGCCGAATGGGCAGATCCCGCAAGGCGTCCACCATACGATATACGTACTCGCGCGAGTGTCGCATCCCGTTCGACCAGTCTTCGAGGTAGAGATTGACAGCGATCCCCCGCTCCGTAGCCGCCGTCACGTCGCGACGAATGTCTTCGACATGCTGGTCGAGGGTTTTCCGCAACTGGTACTTGCAATGTTTCTCGGAGCCTTTGGTCAGCAGATTGACGACGCGACCGCCGCAGGCGGCGATCCAGTTGAGCGATACGCCTCCGTCCACAAAGCCGAGCACTTCGATCCGATCGAGGTACCCATTCTTCGTCGCCCACTCCATAATCCGGCTCACGGCCTGCCGCTCGCCTTCGCTCACCCGGGCGGAGGCGATTTCGATGCGGTCCACCTTGATGTCGGTCAGCAGTAACCGCGCCAAGCTGAGTTTCTCCTGCGGCGCGAAGGAGACGCCGGAGGTCTGCTCGCCGTCGCGCAGGGTGGTGTCCATGATCTCGACTCTGGGCATGGGTTTCGGGTTCAATGGGTTTGAAAATCGGACTATGCGCGGGTCTGTTCGTAGCGCGCCACTTCGGACCGAAGGGTCACGAGGTAGTCTACGTCGTCGTACCCGTTCAACAGGCACTCTTTCTTATACCCGTCGATGGCGAACGACTCGCTGGCGCCCGTTGTATTATTTGTAATGGTCTGGTTTTCGAGATCGACGGTGAATTGCGCCCGGTTGTCTTTCTCAATGGCGGCAAAAATCCCGGCCAAAAACTCGGGACTCACCTGGATGGGCAACAAACCGTTGTTCAGAGCATTATTCCGGAAAATGTCGGCGAAAAAGCTGCTCACCACAACCCGAAACCCATAATCGTAAATCGCCCATGCGGCATGTTCGCGCGATGACCCGCACCCGAAGTTATAACCGGCGACGAGAATCGTCCCTTCATATTTGGCCTTGTCATTCACCGGAAATTCGGGAATCAGCCGGTTATCCTTGGTATACCGCCAGTCGCGGAACAGATTGTCGCCGAACCCCTTACGCTCGGTGGCTTTCAAAAACCGGGCGGGGATGATCTGGTCGGTGTCTATATTCTCGATGTTCACGGGCACGGCGCCGGATACGATCTTCACGAATTTTTCTCTTGCCATCTGTCTGAGTTAATATAACTTGTTCGTTGTTAGTACTTACCCGCAGGGAACCGTACCTTTCTTGAAAGAAAGGTACCCAAAGAACTTTCATGATAGCTGCGCTACTCCTTAGGCTCCGCAGTCCTCAGTCTTCGTGAGTCTGTCGGGCTGTGGTTTTCTCGGCGAGCGCGCTAATTAATGGGCAAATAACCTAAGCGCGCTGCGCCGGAAAACTAACAGTCCGAGAATTAGGCCGCCGGCAGTTTGAGGATGCGCAAGCATCCGTCTAAAGTTTTTTTGGTTCTTTTTGTTCACAAAAAGAACAGTTCACTCCAGGGCAGGTACAGATAATCGAACGATTATTTTACAAAAAGTTCACGCGGGTCGGTAATGCGTCCCGTGATCGCCGCAGCCGCAGCGACTAAAGGACTCGCCAAAAGCGTCCGCGCCCCCGGCCCCTGTCGGCCCTCGAAATTGCGATTCGAAGTGGAGACCGCATATTTCCCCGCCGGCACCTTGTCGGCATTCATCGCCAGACAAGCCGAACAGCCCGGCTGACGCAGTTCGAAGCCCGCCTCGTGGAGAATATCCAGCAGCCCCTCCTCGCGCACCAGCCGTTCCACGATGTGCGAGCCCGGCACCAGCCACGCCACCACATGATCGGCCTTTTTATGTCCTTTGACCGCATGGGCGAAGAGCCGGAAGTCCTCGATCCGCCCGTTCGTACAACTCCCCAAAAAGACGTAATCGACCGGTTTGCCGAGCATCGCCTCGCCAGCCTTGAAATCCATGTATTCCAACGCCTTGACGTCCGATTCCGACGCCGGCGCAGGAATGACGCCCGTAATCGGCAGCCCCATCCCCGGATTCGTCCCGTAGGTAATCATCGGCTGGATGTCCGCCGCATCGAACCGGTACTCCTTGTCGAACACTGCGTCCGGATCGCTGTACAAAGTCTTCCAATACGCCACCGCGCGATCCCAGTCGCCGTTTTCGACCGATGGGGCATGCTCGCGCCCCTTGACGTATGCGAATGTCGTTTCGTCCGGCGCCACAATCCCCCCTCTGGCCCCGCATTCGATGCTCATATTGCAAAGGGTCATCCGTCCCTCCATCGACAAGCCCCGAATGGCCGAGCCGGCAAATTCGATGAAGTGGCCTGTTCCGCCCGCCGCGGTGATCTGCGAAATGATATAAAGCGCCACATCCTTGGCGGTCACCCCTTCGCCCAAAGCGCCCTCGACGGTGATCCGCATCTTCTTGGGCTTCGGCTGCATGATGCACTGCGAGGCGAAGACCATCTCGACTTCCGACGTCCCGATCCCGAACGCCACGGCACCGAACGCCCCGTGGGTCGAGGTATGGCTGTCGCCGCACACGATGGTCATCCCGGGCTGAGTAAAACCGTATTCCGGCCCGATAATATGCACGATCCCGTTCTTCGGGTGGTTCAGTCCGTAGTAATTGGCGATCCCGAACTCTTTGCAGTTCTTGTCCAGCTGGTCGAGCTGGGTTTTCGACTCGCCCGGTTCGAGCGGTTTGTCCTGATTGAGCGTGGGCGTATTATGGTCTGCGGTCGCGGTGGTCTGATCCGGGCGGAAAATCCCGATTCCTCGCGCTCGCAACCCGCCGAATGCGACCGGAGAGGTCACTTCGTGGATATAGTGCCGGTCGATATAGAGCACCGACCGGCCGCCGTCGAGCTGTCGCACAACGTGGGCGTCCCAAACTTTATCGAACAGTGTTTGTCCCATTCTATATACTTGATTTATTGTCTTTTGAACGTTTTCTTCGACTTTGAGATGGTCATCTCTTTTGCGCGAGACGAACACACAAAGGTATTTTGATTCTTTGTTGAGCGCCTGGGGCTACATGCTCGGGCCGCGCAGGCCCGAGGGCCCGCGGTGGGCAATAAACTGTGTCGGCCCGATTTTTTGACGCGCGCTGGCGGAAATCTTATTCAAACGCGAATCACGCGTTTGAATGATTTCCTTCTTCAGCGATCGCGCGCGGCAATTTTATGTTCGCGCGCCTTGCGCGATTCAACTATGTTCGGTTATCACCGAAATAGTTGAATTGCTCCTTTAGGCGGGGCGCGCGGTTTGGTTCGAGGGTACTGTTCCTTTTGGCTTCGCCTTCCTCCTCGCCGCTCGGCAATTTGCAAACTATGTTTGCATTGCTCTCGCTGGCAGCGTCGGTTGTGAACAAAAGGAACCGAAAAAACTTTAGAGCGCATCCCTGAGGAATGCTTTGGCCGGATCTACCCAAATAAACCCGCCCCGAAAGCCCTACGCGAGCGCCTTGTTCACCCCGTCGATATAGGCCTCGACCGCGGCGCGCGTGATGTCGGCATGAATAGCGAACCCGTGCACCGCCACATCGCCGTAAACCAGCTGCATGTGCACCCGCCCCAAATCGTTGGAACCTTTGGTCATAGCCTGAATCAGGAACTCCTGCAAGGTAATCTTGTCCTTGATGATCGTCCGGATGGCGTTGATCGAGGCATCGATCGGCCCGTTCCCCGTCGCCGTGGCGGTCACCTCGCTCCCGCCGACCCGCACCCGCACGGTAGCGGTCGGAACCAAAGTCCCCGAGAGTACCTGCAAGTAGGTCAGTTCGATATGCCGGTCGCGTTTCTCCGTCCCGCCCACCAGCGGCAGCAGGTCTTCGTCCTGGATATTCTTGTTGTTGTCCGCCAGCACGAGGAACTCTTCATACGCCCGCGCCAATTCGTCTCCCTCCAGCAGGTACCCCATCTGTTCCAGCCGGTGCTTCAGGGCCGCCCGACCGCTGCGCGCCGTCAGCACGATGGCGTTGTCCGACAGCCCCACATCCTCGGGATTCATAATTTCGTAGCTCTCGCGGTTTTTGAGCACCCCGTCCTGGTGAATCCCCGACGAGTGGGCGAAGGCGTTCCGCCCGACCACCGCCTTGTTGGCCTGCACGGGCATGTTCATCAGGCTGGAAATCATCCGGCTGGTCGCCGTAATCCGTTTCGTGTCGATATCGGTGTCGACCCCCAGCTCCCGATGGCACCGAAGGGCCATCACGACCTCTTCCAACGCTGTGTTCCCGGCCCGTTCGCCGATGCCGTTGATGGTACACTCCACTTGCCGCGCCCCCGCCGCAATCCCGGCCAGCGAATTGGCCGTCGCCATCCCCAAATCGTTATGGCAGTGGGTCGAAAGAATCGCGCGGTGGACGCCGTCCACATGTTCCATCAGATAAGCGATCTTGGCGGCATACTCCGCAGGCAGGCAATAGCCTGTCGTATCGGGAATATTGACCACGGTCGCCCCCGCCTTAATAACCGCCTCGACCACGCGGGCTAGATACTCGTTATCCGACCGCCCCGCATCCTCGGCATAAAACTCGACATCTTCGACAAACCGTTTGGCATATTTCACGGCCGCCACGGCCCGCTCCAGCACCTCCTCGCGGGTGGAGTTGAATTTATACCGGATATGTTCGTCGGAGGTTCCGATCCCGGTGTGGATCCGACCGCGACGCGCATATTTCAAAGCATCGGCCGCCACTTCGATATCCTTTTCGACAGCCCGCGTCAGGGCACAGATCGTAGGCTGGGTCACCGCCCGCGAAATCTCGCGCACGGAGTTGAAGTCGCCCGGGCTCGACACCGGAAAACCGGCCTCCAGCACATCGACCCCGAGCAGTTCGAGCTGACGCGCCACTTCGATCTTTTCGACCGTATTGAGCTGACATCCGGGCACTTGCTCGCCGTCGCGCAACGTGGTGTCGAAGACATATAATTTATCTGCCATACGAATTTTTCATTTTTGGTGCACGTAAAAGTACTCCACAACGACCCGTGGGCAGCAGCAGCAAAATAGCTTTTTACGAAGACAAACCCCGAAAAGTCAGTCTTAAAAAACTGTAAAATAAAAACTTACGATTTATTTCCAGCCGGAAACCAACTAAAAATTCGGCGACTAAAGAAAACCCCTTGAAGCGCGCCGCGCAGAAAAAGATAACTCAGAAAGGCGATCCACAACCCGGCATTCCCCATCCGGGATTCCAGCAGAAAATAGAGGCCGAAAAAGACGCCGGTGGCTACGAACATGGCGTTGCGCATCACCCAGGTCGCGGTCATCCCGACCAGCACGCCGTCCAGAATAAAGGCCAGGAATCCGCACACGGGCACGCACACGGCCCATACGGCATACGCCCGGGCGGCTGCAAGGATAGCCGGGCTGTCGGTAAAAAGGGCCAGTATCGACTGTCCGATGGTCGCATAAAGCAGCGTAAAGAGCAGCATCACGCCTGTCCCCCAGCCCAATAAACCGCGTATGGCTCGACGCACCTGGGAGAGATTGCGGGCTCCGTAGTAGCGTCCGGCAAGGGCTTCGCCGGCGTAGGCGAAACCGTCCATCAGGTAAGAAAACAGGGTGAAGAGCTGCAAAAGCAGGGTATTGACAGCCAGCAGGGTATCTCCCATTCGGGTGGAGGCGACGGTAAAGTAGGTGAAGACGGCGACGAGGCAAACGGTGCGCAGAAAGATATCGCGGTTCACGCGGAAGAATCGCCGCATGACGTTCCATTTCAGCATGCCGCTCTGTCGAACGAGGTTGCGGTCGAAAAAGCGACCGTAGTAGCGCCGGATAACGAAGAGGGCGGCAAGCACGCCGCTCCACTGGGCGACGACGGTGCCGAGCGCAACGCCTTCGATGCCCATGCCGCCGAGTCGGACGGCGGCCAGACTGGCGCCGATGTTCATGAGGTTGATGCTGATGGCGATCCACATGGGGGCGCGGGCGTTCTGCATGCCGATGAACCAGCCTGTCAGAGCATACAAGGCCAAGGTAGCGGGGGCGGCCCAGATCCGAACGAGGAAGTAGCGGCGGGCGGCTTGTTCCACGGCTTCGCTGCCTTCCATGACGTACATCGCGCCGCGCAGGATGGGCTGTTGCGGGGCCCAGAGCAGCAAGGCGACGGTGCCGGCTACGCACAAGGCGCGCACGAGCACTCGACCGGCTTCGCGAAAGTCGCGGGCGCCATAGGCTTGGGCGGTCAGGCCGCTGGTGCCCATCCGCAGGAAGCTGAAGTTCCAATAAAGGAAGTTGAAGAGGGTGCCGCCGACGGCGATTCCGCCGATCAGGGCGTCGTCGCCCAAACGCCCGACAATCCCCAAATCGACCATCCCCAAGAGGGGAACGGTCACGTTGGAGACGATGTTCGGGATAGCTAAGGCTAAGATTTTCCGATTCACGAGGGTTTATCCTATCATTCGTTCCGGAAGGCTGAGACGCCTGTCGGGGTCTTTTCCGCCGCCCCGGGCTACCGCGGCTACAACGATGGTGCGGCAGGGGTGATCAGCGACGGCGGTTACAGCTGGGCTTCTACGGTCAGCGGTGCTCATGGCATGCACTTGGATTTCAACGTGGTCTATCTCAACCCTCAAATGCAAGATGCCCGCGCCTACGGTTTTCAGTTGCGTTGCCTCTCGGAATAAACGCCGCGGGCCCGCGGTGGACAAGGGGCTGGAGCTACCCTAACTGGTTCGACTTTGGCGGCCGGAGCCAGCGTGGGCCAAAACGAGCATCGCGAGTTGCGGCCCTACGCCGGGGGTGGCGCCGGCCCGCGCGACCCGTTGGGTCGCAGAAGCACCGCACAATTTTCTGAACTTCGGCCTGTCGCCCATCCCCCCGAGGCGCTCCGCGCCTGGGCGACAAGGCCGGCGGTTCGGAGAACCGCGCTACTCGCATTCGGCTTAAGCGGTCGAAGCCTGCGGGGTTTGGGGTAGAGACTGGCAGCAAAAGACGCTGTGCGTCCCTCCGCGGCGGGAGGCTTCGGCCCGCGCGACCCGTTGGGTCGCAAAAGCATAGCCCAATCCACGGCCCAAAGCACGGCCCAGTTCTCCGCCCCGTGTCAGCCCACTGTGGCTCCGCTATCACTCCGCCACGTTTACCGTCGCCCGCTGGGATTTCATCTCGATTTTGCTGTCGCAAAACGAGTGAAATCCCTCTTTAGGCGGGCGGGCGACGGTTTTCGCGTACACTTCTTTATTCGCGCGCCTTGGGAAATCTTGTCAAAACGTGCCAGCACATTTTGACGATTTCCCTCCTAAGGCGTGGCGCGCGTCTTTGGCAACAGGAGGGGACTGCGCGCGGGCCCCACGTCCCGTGGACGGAAAATGCTCACGCATTTCCACTGGCCGCCTCTACCTCCGTTCTTTGTCCGCGCGCTGGCGTTAACCCATTGTTCGCGCGCCTGGAGAAATCTTGTCAAAACGTGCCAGCACATTTGGACGATTTCCCTCTTTAGGCGGCGGCGCACGAGCAACTGGAAAGTAATAACGGCCGCGCGCCATGACGCGAACGCGTCGGCCAAGCGGGCACCACGTCCCGTGGACGGGAAATGCTTACGCATTTCAACTGGCAGCCTCTACCCCAGCTTTCGGAATAGTAACCGAATCACCGTTCCGGCCAAAACAACTTGGTTCCGAAACCCAAAGTGTTGTCGGTATACTTCATATTCGAAACTTCCAACAGCCACAATTCGCTCAACATCGGCGCCGCAAACGGAAACCGTTTCAGATAGCCGCTGCGCGCCGCCGACAACCATTCGGCAGAGCTGTCCGCCCGATGCACCGTACCCTGAAGCTGAAGCCCCTGCAACCGCCCTACGACTTTCGATTCCAGGACGACAGAAGCTGCCACCCGGGCGTGAACCATAAACTGAGCGGCATGCCGCGTCTCGGCCGGAGAGGTAAAGACGAAAGCCCCGCCCGCAAAACCGAGCGTGCCGGGGGCCAGATAAGCATAAAAGAGATTGCAACACCACAATTCGCCCCCTGCCGAAGCGTCGGCAGTGGCCAGCGTCATCACCCGATGGCGTCCCACGAAACGGACGATCCGGGCGTCGACGACCGACAAAGCCGACTCTTTATTTTTTTGCTGCATAAGCGTCCATCACTTTCCGCACATCCCGCTTCGCCTGCTCGAAAGCGGCCTTGTTGCCCGACCGAATCGGCGTGCTGGGTTGCGAGGTGTTGGTCAGCGGATTGATATACTTGCCGTTCTTCTTCAACCGGTAGTCGAGGTGCGGGCCGGTCGAACCGCCGGAGTTTCCCGAATAACCGATCACCTGCCCCTGCGAAACCCGCTGCCCCTGCTGCACGGCGAAACGGCTCAAGTGCAGATAGGCCGACTCGTATCCCCCCGCGTGTTTGATCCATATACGCCACCCGCCGCCGAAAGGATCCCAGCCTCGTCGGGTCACCACGCCGCTCCCCACGGCATGCACCGGGGTCCCCACCGGACAAGCATAGTCCACGCCGTTATGCTGTCGCCGAATCCGCTTGATCGGATGAATCCGGGAGCCGAAACGGGAGGTGATCCGCGCGCTGAAGCTCAACGGAGCCTTCAGCATGGCCTGCTTCAGGTTGACGCCCTTGTCGTCCCAATAGCCCCACTCGTCGTCCTGATTGAACCGGCAGGCCCAATAGCTCTTCCCGGCATGAACGAACTCCACACCGTAGATCGTCCCCACGCCGACGCTGGCGGTGTCGATAAACTGCTCTTCGTACAAGACGCGGAACTTGTCTCCTTTCTGCAAGGCGAAGAAGTCAATCACAGACTGGTAGATTTTCGCCATCCGTTCGCCGAGCACTACCGGCAGGTTGTTCTCGTAAATGGTGGCGTACAGCGAACTGCTGATCGTCCCTTCGGCATAACGCTCTTCGGTGACGACCTCTTTCTTGTCCACCCGCACGTAGATGCTGTCGCACAAGGAGAAAGTAACGTAGTCGGTCTGGTTCCGCTCGTACACCAAGTAGCACAAGGTCTGGGCGCTATCCGGCGTCAGAAAAGCGGTGTAGGTGCGTCCGGCCCGGATATCGCGGGGCTCGAAACGCCCTTTGGAAAGGGCGAGGAGGCGATTGACGACCGCGATATTGACGTTGTAACGCTGATTAAGCAGCCGCGAGAAGGTCTCTCCGCTTTCGATCTCGCCGGTCTGGACTTCGAAGGCTTCGATGGGCAGGCCGTAGACTTTGTTCTGGGAGCGCATGACGATGGAGTCGAAACGCGCACTGGCAACGAGTGTGCCGTCCGTCTCGCCGCCGTAGCCGTTCGAGGGCCCGGAACAGCGCCGGATGGCGAGCAAAATGCCGAGCACGAAGATGACGCAGAGCAGAAAAAGAAAGACGACGACCAGAGGATGTCGACGGAAGATCTTACGGAAGATCAGACGAAAGGAGGGTGTTTGGGTCTGGGCCATCGCGCTTGTGGAGGTTCTATTTGGTTTTCAGAGCGTCGAATCCTTCGCCGAATACGCCCATGACGCTGGCCTGAGTAATGAAGGCTTTCGGATCGGTCTCTTTGATGATGCGGTAGATGTCGCTGGCTTCGCCGCGGCGGCAAATCACCATCACGACTTTCTGGGGGGATTTGGAGTAGGCTCCGGTGGCGTCGAGAATCGTCACGCCGCGGTTGACATCGCGCATAATGCGTTCGGCGATTTCGGCGTATTTCTGCGAGAAGACCATGATCTGTGACGAAGATTTGCTCCCCGACAGCACCCAATCGACGGCCGTCCCCATGGTGAACATGGTGACATACCCGTAAACGACGGCCGGCAAATCCCGCAGCACGATATACGCGCTGCCGACAATGACCACGTCCATGAGCATGATGAGTTTCCCGAGGCTGACGTTCCGGTATTTGTTGATGATCATGGCCAGAATATCGGTCCCGCCGGTCGAGCCGCCGACCGAAAAACAAAGGCCGACGCCGGCTCCGGCAATCCCCCCCCCGAGAATCGCGGAGAGGAGTTTATCGTTGGCCAGCCCCATGAGGTCGGGCGGCAGCACCTCCTGTAACAAGGTGAGGGCGGCGGAGTTGAAGAGCACGCCGAAGATGGTTTTGGCGCCGAACCGCGGCCCGAGGATCCAGAAGCCGAAGGCGAGCAGGAATACGTTCACGACCATATAGGTCACCCCGAGCGGAATGCCGGTGGCGTAGAAAACCAGCGCGCCGACCCCGCCGACGCCTCCGCCGGCCACTTCGGCGGGCACGAGCAGGGCTGTCCAGGCGAACGAATAGAGCAGCAGCCCGAAGATCATAATCAAATAGGCCCGTACTTCGCGTTTCACGTCGGCCGCGGTGATTCGGGGTTTCGACAGAGAGAGTTTCATGGGTTCAATCTGCTTCTTGATGGATGGATCAACATACGACGTTTATGATCTTGCCGGGCACGACGATCACTTTCCGAATGGGCCGCCCGTCGGTATATTTGGCGGTCTGTCCGTCTGCCTGAATGGCGGCCGTGATCTCGTCCGGCGTCGAAGAGCGGTCGAAGGTGCGTTTGAACCGGGTCTTGCCGTTGAACGACACGGGGTATTCGAAGGTCGATTCGACGAGGTATTTTTCGTCGCACTCCGGATAAGGGGCATCGCAGACCGATTCGTCGGCGGCATGTCCGAGCGGCCCATGCCACAGTTCTTCAGCAATATGCGGCGCAAACGGAGCCACGAGCGCCACGAGCGGTTCGAGTATCTCCCGCGAGGAGGTCTTCCGGTCGCACAGCTCGTTGAGGCAGATCATAAAGGCGCTCACGGCGGTGTTGAACGAGAAGTTTTCGATGTCTTCTCCGACCTTTTTGATGGCTTTGTGCAGGGTTTTGCGTTCGGCATCGGTCGCCGGGGCATCGGCAACTCCCTCGACGAGCCGCCACAGCCGTTTCAGAAATTTGTGCACGCCGTCGATCCCGTTGGTATCCCAAGGTTTCGACTGCTCCAGCGGCCCGAGGAACATTTCGTACATCCGCAGGGTGTCGGCTCCATACGTATCGACGATAAAGTCCGGATTAACCACGTTGTACATCGATTTGCTCATCTTCTCGACGGCCCATCCGCACACGTACCGCCCGTCCGGTTCGAGCACGAATTCGGCATCCGCAAATTCCGGCCGCCAAGCCCGGAAGGCGTCGATGTCGAGCACGTCGTTCTTCACGATGTTGACGTCCACATGGATCTCCTGCGTATCGTACTGCTCCTTGAGACCCAGGCTGACGAAGCGGTTGGTTCCCTTGATGCGGTAGACGAAGTTCGACCGCCCCTGGATCATCCCCTGATTGACGAGCTTTTTGAAGGGTTCGTCCTCGCATACATACCCCAGGTCATACAGGAATTTGTTCCAGAAGCGCGAGTAGATCAGGTGTCCGGTAGCGTGCTCGATCCCCCCGACATATAAATCCACGCTCCGCCAGTAGTCATTGGCCTCTTTCGAAACCAGCGCGGTGTCGTTCTTCGGATCCATATAGCGCAGGTAGTAAGCGCTCGATCCCGCAAACCCCGGCATGGTGCTGGTCTCGTAACGCCACCCGTCGATGCGGGCCAGCGGCGGCCTCCCGTCCGCGGTCGGGGTAAAGTTATCGGTCTCGGGCAGCACGAGCGGCAGCTCCGCCTCCGGCACGAGCCGGGGAATGCCATCCGAGTCATACGAAACGGGGAACGGCTCGCCCCAATACCGCTGCCGGCTGAAAATGGCGTCCCTCAACCGGTAATTCACCTTCTTACAGCCCACACCCCTTCGCTCGATTTCGGCGAACATGGCCGGAATGGCCTCCTTGACATCGAGTCCGGTGAGGAAATCCGAGTTGATGAGCCGTCCCTCCTTGGCGTCATAAGAGCCCGCGGTCACATCGCACTCGATGATCGGAATGATCGGCAGATCAAAATGTTTGGCAAACGCCCAGTCCCGAGAGTCATGCGCCGGAACGGCCATAATCGCTCCCGTCCCATATCCGGCCAGCACATAGTCGCTCACCCAGATCGGAATCTCGACGCCGTTGAACGGATTCACCGCATACGCCCCGGTAAACACCCCGCTCACCCGACGGGTGTCGGCCATCCGTTCGCGTTCGCTCCGCTTCTTGGTCTCCGCGATATACGCCTCCACCGCCTCCCGCTGCTCCGGCGTAGTAATCTCCCGGATATATGCGTGCTCCGGCGCCAAGACCATAAAGGTCACACCGAAAACCGTATCGGCCCGGGTGGTGAAAATCTCCAACAGCTTGGCTTCGGGACCCGTGGTCGCAAAGCCTTTGATCGGGAAGTACATGGTCGCGCCGGTCGACCGCCCGATCCAGTTGCGCTGAATCTCTTTGAGCGATTCGCTCCACTCCAGCCCGTCGAGCCCGGCCAGCAGCCGTTCGGCATAGGCGGTCACCCGCAGGAGCCACTGCCGCATGCGCTTCTGCTCCACCGGAAATCCCCCCCGCACCGAGAGCCCGTCCTTCACTTCGTCATTGGCCAATACGGTTCCCAGCCCCTCGCACCAGTTCACCACGGTATCGGCCTGGAAGGCCAGCCGGTAGTTCATCAGCACATCCGATTTCTCTTTCGGCGAATAGGCGTTCCACTCTTCGGCCGTAAACCGCAACTCCCGACCGCACGCGGCATTCAGCCCCTCGTTTCCCCACTTGCCGAACGCCTCTTCCAGCTCCGCAATGGGCCGCGCCTGCTGCGTGTCGTTGCAGTAATAGGAGTCGTACATCTTCTCGAAAGCCCACTGCGTCCACTTGTAGTACCCCGGATCGCAAGTCCGCACTTCGCGCTCCCAGTCGAAACCGAAACCGATCTTGTCCAGCTGTTCGCGGTACCGGGCAATATTCTGTTCGGTGGTCACCGCCGGGTGCTGGCCGGTCTGGATGGCATACTGTTCAGCCGGTAATCCAAAAGCGTCGTAGCCCATCGGGTGCAGCACGTTGAACCCTTTTTGCCGCTTGTACCGGCTGTAGATGTCCGATGCAATGTATCCCAGCGGATGCCCCACATGCAGCCCCGCTCCCGACGGATAGGGGAACATGTCGAGGACGTAGTATTTCGGTCGCGAAGAGTCGACGGCGACCCGGTATGTCCCCGCTTCGGCCCATCGCCGTTGCCATTTGCGTTCGATTTCTCTGAAATCGTATTCCATGTGCGTATGTCGTATTATTTTTTATCCGTATTCTGCATCGTGACGATGCGCGTGTATTCGCTCCGATCGAGCAACACCTCCGCCGCCCGCCGCACGACGTTGTCCCGCCGCAACTGTCGGGCGATCCGCCCGGCGTCGTAGAACCACCGCGTCGCCACGGCATCCCCCAGGACTTCCCGAATCTCCGGCCCGAAAACCTGCAACTCCGTCCGTTTGTCTTCGCGTATCTTCGCGGCGACGGTGTCGAGCTGCGACGCAATCCGGTCTGCATACTTCTCCCGCTCGGCCATCCGGCGCAGCTGTTTCAGGAGCCGCTCGGTACCCGACTCGAAGGCGATGGGTTTGTCGTCCATAAAGTCGCAGAAAGCGGCATAGGTCGTATCGTCGACGGCAAAGTCCGATGCCGGAGCATGGTTCGCCGCATAACGGTTGGCAAAATCATCCACATAGCCGAGTCCCATCAAAATGGCGGTGAACTTACCGAGATATTCGGGCGATATCCTCACGTCGGGCATAATCCCGCCGCCGTCGTAGACCATCCGCCCGCCTGCGGTACGGAACGAGGCGATCAGCGAGTCCGGCACGGCTCCCACGCTCCCGTCTTCGTTCCGGTGGCTGTAATCGAGCGCCTGGATACACCGCCCGCTCGGCGTGTAATATTTCGCCGAGGTGAGTTTGACGTATCCGTTCTCGCCGACCGGTCGGGTAGACTGCACGAGGCCTTTTCCGAAGCTCCGCTGTCCGATCACCACGGCTCGATCCAAATCCTGCAACGCTCCGGCCACGATCTCGCTGGCCGAAGCCGAGGAGCGGTCGATCAGCACGACCAACGGCACCGTGGGCGCAATCGGCTCTCCGACTGTCCGATAGGTGGAGTTCATCTGGGGCATCCTCCCGCGGGTCGTCACGACGACGGTATTCCGGGGGACGAAAAATCCGACGATCTTCACCGCTTCGCCCAAAATCCCGCCGGTATTGCCGCGCAAATCGAGCACCAGCCCGCGCATCGCTTCTCCGCCCTGCTGCTGCAAGGCGTTCAGGGCCGTCCGCACCTCGTCCGCGCACTTCTCGGTAAAGCTGTTCAGCCGGATATACCCCACGGAATCCCTCCCGACACTATCGGAGACCCAGCCGTAGTACGGCACGGCCGGTATGGCAATCCGCTCGCGCTTAACCCGCACCGTCCGGGTCACGGTCGTATCGGCGATCGGCGCAATCACCAAGGTCGCCACCGTCCCTGCCTTGCCTCGCATCCGGTCGCTGGCGAAGGCGACTTCCCGACCGGCCATATCGACGCCGTCGACGGACAATATCCGGTCGCCGGCTTTCAATCCCGCCCGATCGGACGGCGTCCCGCGATAAGGCTCGGCGATCTCGACCCACCGCCCGTCGCTGGATTTCCGAATCAAGGCGCCCAGTCCGGCGTATTTCCCGGTGGTCATGGTCTCGAAATCGGCCATCTCTTCCGCGGGCAGGTATTCGGTGTAAGGATCGAGCCCTTCCAGCATGGCATCGGCGGCGGTCTTTACGATCTTCTTCGGTGAGGTGGTATCGACGTAATAGAGGTTGACTTCGCGAAAGATATTGAAGAAGGTCTCCATCGAGCGACCGATCTCCAGGTCGCGCCGCTGGGCGGCGACCGCAGCGCTATCCGCGGTATTCTGTAGCGTGGCCGGCAGCTTCTTCGGTGCGGCCTGAGCCGATATCATCGCACAACCGATCCCCGTCAGCAGCAGGGAGATCGTTCGTATTTTCCGGAATAATCTCATAAAAAGCCTGTTATGCAATAAATGTCCCCAAGCGAAAAGCTGCTCGCACGGCCTCTTTCCGATTCCCTTCGATATAAGAAATCCCGTTGGCATCGGTCGTAATCTCGATGCGGTCTTCCCACATCATCGTCACTTTCTTCCCGGTCGAAGCGGCGACGAAGAGCAGATCATCGGCTCCATGGGTATCGGCTTCGATCCGCCGAAAACCGCACTGGGCCATCACACGCTCCACGTCTTCCACCCGCGAGGCGGCGTTAAACGTAAGCCGTCGCCGGGTAAAGCCGAAGAAGGGGTACAACAAGGCGAATACCACGACGACACCCAAAAAGAGCCACCCTCGCGAGGTGGTCCACAAGATGTCTAACGAGGCTGCCCCATACCCGAGTGCACGCATCAGAGCAAAGAGCACAAAAAAGAGAACAATTAAATAGAGGGCGTATTTGGCTGCACGTATCGGATATCGGTTCATGTCGTTTTTCTGAATGTGGGTTTACTCGGTTTTTTTCGTATCCGGTGGTCTGTCGGCCGTTTTTTTGCAACGCCGGAAATCCTGCCCCGGGCTACCGCTATCGGGATACGGGCGCGTTGAGCGGCGTCGGCGACGGCAGTTACAGCTGGGGTGCCACGGTCAGCGGGACCAATGGCCTACACTTGCGTCTCACCATGACGTGGCTCAATCCCAGCAGCGCGGGAACCCGTGCCAGCAGTTTTCCGTTGCGTTGCCTCTCGGAATAAACGGGCCAAACAGCACTCGAATAAAGGCCGGGCTACTTTATGCAGGCTGGACTTAGCGGGTCGGACGCCCTAAAGGGTCGCAAGAGCTCAGCCTAACTCATCGTCCTATCTTTCGGTTTCGGGCTTGCGCGCTCCCCGGGTAGGCCAAAGGCCCAGCGCGCAGGCCCGGAGGTTTTACGAACCGCAAAAGCAACATTTTCTTTATTACCCAATCCGTTGGGTTCGTCCTCGGCGCGCCCCCCTCGCGCCGCTGATGCGTCGCTCTCGCCGAGGACGGCGATTCCTCTTGGAATCGCGCTATTCCCTCTCGGCCCAAACCATAGCCAAAAGCACAGCCCAATTCTCCGCCCCGTGTCAGCCTCACTGCGGCTTCGCTGTCGCTCCGCCGCGTTTGCCGTCGCCCGCTGGGATTTCATCTCGATTTTGCTGTTGCAAAACGAGTGAAATCCCTCTTTAGGCGGGCGGGCGACGGATTTTTTACGCGGGGACAAGTTTTTCCGCGCGTCGGCCCTACAGGAGGGTACTGCGCTCGGGCCGCGCGGGCCCCACGTCCCGTGGACGGGCGAAACTGCGTTTCGCTGCGACAGCCTCTACCCCCGTTCTGTGTTCGCGCGCCTTGGAAAATCTTGTCAAAACGCACAAGTGCATTTTGACGATTTCCCTCTTAAGGCGTGGCGCGCAGATACTTTGAATAATTAAAGGCCGCCTCTACCTCCATTCTCTGTTCGCGCGCTGGCGGAAATCTTATTCAAACGCGAAACACGCGTTTGAATGATTTCCTACTTCAGCGATCGCGCGCGGTCAAGCTTTGACCCGCCTGAAACTGTTCTCGTTGGCTTCGCCTTCCTCCTCGCCGCTCGGCAATTCGCAAACTACGTTTGCATTGCTCTCGCTGGCAGCGTCGGTTGTGAACAAAAGGAACCGAAAAAACTTTCGAGCGCATCCCTGCGGGATGCTTTGGCCGGGTCTGCCCGCATGCGCAAACGCTCACGCTAAGACAGCTACCCCGACACAAACCGCTATCCCCGCCCCAACAACTCCCGGGCCTGCGTCCGCGCAGCCTCGGTCACGGCACTGCCGCTCAACATCGCGGCAATATGTTCCACACGCTCCTCCGGGGTCAGCAAACGAATGTGCGTCCCTCCCGCAACAGCATCACCACCCCCTTTCGAGGCCTCCTTATATACATAATAGTGGTGCTCGCCCTTCGAAGCCACCTGCGGCAGGTGGGTGATATTCAACACCTGCATCGAATCTCCCATCCCGGCAATGATCGCTCCCATTTTGTCCGCCACCGAACCCGAAACGCCGGTGTCGATCTCGTCGAATACGATGGTCGGCATCCGCATACTCTTCGCCACCAACCCCTTGAGAGCCAGCATCACCCGAGACATCTCACCCCCCGAAGCCACCTGCTCGATCGGTTGCGGCGCACTCCCGGCATTCCCGCTGAAGAGCATCGCCACGTCATCCGCCCCGGTAGCCGTCAAACTGTTCTTGGCCGGAACAATCCGCACCTCGAACGTAGCCCCTTTAATCCCCAACTCACTCAAAGTCTTGGTCACGTGTTTTTCGATCTTCGGAGCCGCCTTCCGCCGCCCTTCCGTCACCCGCCCCGCCTCCTCGACAGCCGTAGTCTCTAAGGCTGCAATCTGCTGTCTGAGCTCTCCCATCCGCTCCTCGGCCGCATCGAACTCCTGCAACTGCACATCCAGCTCCTGCTGCAACCGCAACAGCTCGGATTCGGCATTCGCCTCGTCGATCCGGTGTTTCCGACACAAGGTATAGATATCGTCCAGCCGCTGGCTCACCACCGCCAGCCGTTCCGGATCGATCTGCACTTCATCGCGCCGTCGTTCGCACTCTTCGGCCATATCCTTCAGTTCGAGATATGCGCTCTCCATCCGCGCAGCCAACTCTCCGGCCGCCGGATAACGCCCCGCCAATTTGCTCAAAGTCTGCTGCATAGCCCGCGCTCCGGTCGTAATTCCCCCTTCGAGCGGCCCGTCGTCCGCCGTCAGCATCCCGACACAAAAATCCAACCCCTGAGCAATCTCCTCGGCATAGGTCAACAGGTTCTGCTCCTCTTCCAACTGCGCCACCTCACCCGGCTTCAACTTCAGGGCCAACAGCTGTTCCAGCTGGTACTGCAAATAGTCCCGCTCTTTCGCCGCAGCCTCGTTCGCCGACACCACCTTATTGAGCTCGGTTTTCAAGGCATTGAGCTGCCGGAAATGCCCGGTGTACGAAGCCACGAGCGGCAGGTGTCCCGCCACGGCATCCACCAGATGGGTCTGAAACCCCGTCCCGGCCAACAACAACGTCTGATGCTGGGAATGGATATCCACCAGCCTGTCGGCCACAGCCCGCAAAGCGCTCAAATTCACCGGTGTATCGGAAATAAACGCCCGGCTCTTCCCCGCAGCGGTAATCATCCGCCGGACGGTAATCACCTCTTCCCAATCCAGGTCGTTCTCTTCGAAAACCGGCAAGAGATCCTCCTTATAGGGCGCCACGTCGAACTCGCCTTCGATCACGCAGGAGTTCTCGCCGTCCCGGATCATGGCGGCATCGGCTCTCGCTCCTCCCAGCAACGACAACGCCCCCAAAAGGATAGATTTCCCCGCCCCCGTCTCCCCGGTGATGATGTTCAACCCCGGGTGGAAGTCGATGTCGAGGTGGCCGATAATGGCGTAGTTTTCTATGTTCAGATGTTTCAGCATATTTCCGCGAATTTCCGCGTCATATAGTCCGCAATATCTCCCGCCACTTCCGTTTTGGATTTCAAGGGGATAGCCGTCTCCGCCACGGCCGGATTCCGGTCGATGATCGTCACCCGGTTGGTGTCGGTTCCGAACCCGGCCCCCGCATCGCGCAACGAGTTGAGCACGATGGCGTCCAGATTCTTAGTCTCGAGTTTATGTCGCGCATAAGCCCCCGACTCTGTGGCCGAAGTCTCCAGCGCAAACCCGATGGTCACCTGCCCGGCCCGTTTCAGCCGCCCCATCTCGGCAGCGATATCCCGGGTGGGTTTCAGCGCGAGGACGAACGGCTCCGCAGCCGAGTGTTTATACTTCTCGGTCAACGGAGCCGCAGGTGTGTAATCGGCCACGGCGGCGCAAAAAACCGCCCCGTCCATCTCCGGAAAGCACTGCCAGCAAGCCTCGTACATCTCCGCAGCGGACAAAGCGGTGACCACGGCGATATTCCGATACCCCCGCGACAAAGTCGCGGTCGCTTGTCCGCTCACCAAGGTCACCTCAGCCCCCCGCGCAGCCAGCGCCTCGGCGATGGCGTACCCCATCTTCCCGGTGGAATAGTTGCTGACGAACCGAACCGGGTCGATCGGTTCGACCGTCGCCCCGGCGGTGACCAATATTTTCTTCCCCTGCAACAAAGCATCTCTTTCGGAAAAAACGGCGCGCAGATAGTCGATGATCTCCTCCGGTTCCGCCATCCGTCCCTTGCCGACGAGGCCGCTGGCGAGCTCCCCGTCGCCCGGTTCGACAATCCCCACACCGTCCCGCGCCCGAAGCAAGGCCAAATTGGCCTGCGTGGCCGGATGCCGGTACATGTCCAGGTCCATCGCCGGCGCCACGCTCACCGGACACCGCGCCGACAGGTAGGAGCACAACAGAAGCCCGTCGGCAATCCCTGCGGCCATCTTCGCCAGCGTATTGGCGGTGGCCGGAGCGATCAGGTAGTGATCCGCCCACTCGCCCAAGGAGATATGGGAGTTCCACGCTCCATTGGTCGGGTCGAAGTTATCGACGAGCACCGGGTGCCGGCACAAGGTGGCCAGGGTCAGCGGCGTAATAAAATCCCGCGCGGCCGGAGTCATCACGACCCGCACTTCGGCCCCTTCTTTGACCAAGGCGCGTATAAGCATAGCCGCCTTATAAGCGGCTATGCTTCCGGTAACTCCCAACAGGATATGTCTCCCTTTCAATGACATGCCTTGTCTTCGTAGATTAAAATACGCATGAGGAAATTCTCCTCGTCCCGCCAAGCGACTATTTTTCCGCCGCCTGCGGATTCCGTTCCCGAAAAGCGACCTCCCCTTCGAGGTACTCTTCGACGGCGATCAGGGTCGGCTTCGGCAAACGTTCGTAATGCCGCGAAACTTCGATCTGTTCGCGGTTCTCGAAGGTCTCTTCCAGATTGTCCGTGGCGAACGAGAATTCCGACAACTTAGATGCGAGCTCCTGTTTCAATTCGCTGTTGATCTGGTTGGCCCGCCGCGCGATGACGTTCACCGTTTCATAAATATTCCCCGTGGCCGCATCCAGTTCGCTGAGGGTACGGGTCACCGTATTGGTCGGTATCTGCTGTCCTTTGATTTCCATATGTCTGCTTGTAAATTCTGTGTCCGAATCCGAAAATTATCGCGTGTACTCTACTTCTCCGTCTCCACCCATATCTTTTCCTCCTCTGCCGCCTCCTCGGCAACGGCCCCCTTCTTCTCGCGCTTGCGCAGCCGGGTGTCGTTCTTTTTCAACTGTTTGGCCTCGGCCTTGATCCGCCGCTGCTGCTCTTTGAGCAGCGCCTCGTCGGCCCGCAACTTCCGTTTGGCCGCATCGCGCTCCAACTGGTCGGTGATGGTGCGGAGTTTCTCTTTCTGCACCCGAATTTCAGCCTTGAGGCTCTCGGCGTCGATGCGATTCTTTTCAATATCGACCGCGGCCTGCTGGTTCTGGTCGACATAGGCTTTCGCGTCGCGGAACATCCGGTTGAGGCTCCGCAAGGCTACCGCGCTCTCGGGATATTCGCTCCGGAAGTTGTAGTACGAGTCGACCATCTTCATATACCGATCCAGTTTCCGCGCCGGGACGCTGTTCTTGGCATAGTTGTACCACGACTGGCAGATCAGGTACATCATCTGTTCGCGGTACGGCGTTTCGGGCATCTCCTTGAGCGAGTAGCGCAGAGCGGCGACCGATGCCGGATAACGTTGCAGTTTGAAGTACAACGATGCGTTGATGAAAGCCTTTTCGTAGAGTTTCTGTTGCAACTCTTCGAGCATCATCCGGATATCCTCGGCTTTGATACTCTCCGGATGGCGGTTGAGGTATTCGTTGAAGGTGGTGATCGCCTTGTGGGTCTCCGCCTGGTCGCGTTCGGCCGGCCGCGAGAGGTGATAATAGCACATCGGCAGGAGATATTCGGCCTCTTCGGCGAACGGCCTCCGGCTGAAGTTCTTGCGATACTGGTCGAACCCTTCGGCCGCCAGATCGTAGAGCCCCTGCATGTAGTATGCTTTGGAGGTGTAGAACAGCAGCGTGTCGGCCCGATCGGTGCTGTACAGGTCGTTGTACACGGCTTCGAAATAATCGGCGGCCTGCCGGTACTTTTTGTGGCGATAGGCATCGATACCGGCCTGGTATATCTTTTCGGTATCCTTGCTCTTGAGCAGTCTGTTCATCTGGCTGCACGAAGCCAGCGCAGCAACGGCTGTCAGGAGCAGAAGGGTGATCCTCAGGTATCTCATAGGAAAGATGGGGTGGTCGTATCCGTTAATTCGCAAAGGTAATAAACTTTTTTGGAACGTAGGGCGCGCCCGCCGAACGGCATTTTTCACCTTCGACGAACCGAGGGCCGGGAGACCCCCGCCCCGGGCTTCCGCAGTCATGCGGATGGCGGGCAGCGTAACGTCGGCAACGAAGGTACCGTCTGGTCGGCTACGCCCAACGGCAGCATGCACGCCTGGCGTTTGTTGTTCCATACGACGGGCATGGATCCTGCGAATTCGCACACTCGCGGCTACGGTTTTCAGTTGCGTTGCCTCTCGGAATAAACGGACGCACGGCGTCTTTTAATGGCCGTGTCTACCCCAAACAACAGGCCGTGTCTACCCCAAGTAACCGACAGCCTCTTCCCGAAAGCTACCCCAAATAACCGGCAGCCTCCACCGTGTCAAATTATTTTTAACTTTGTTGTTATCTAAATCGAACCGAACGTGGAGCATTACGAAGAACACCATAAAGAGACTTTCAGCGACAGCGCGCTGGCGGTGGCATCGGGCATCGAGCAGCCGCCTGCGGTCAATCCGCATTACAAACGGCCCCGGCGGCATCGGCTGTCGGCGGATGAATACGTGGAGGGGATTCTGGCGGGCAATACGACGCTGCTCAGCCAGGCGATCACGCTGACCGAGAGCCTGTTGCCAGAGCATCATGTATTGGCGCAGGAGATTATCGAGCGGTGCCTGCCTCATTCGGGGCGGTCGGTGCGGATCGGCATTACGGGGGTGCCGGGCGCCGGAAAGTCGACCTTTATCGAAGCGATGGGCGGTCGGGTGACGGGGCTGGGACATAAGCTGGCCGTGCTGGCGATCGACCCGAGTTCGGAGCGGACGAAAGGGTCGGTGCTGGGGGACAAGACGCGAATGGAGACGCTGGTGCACAATCCGTCGGCGTTCATTCGTCCGTCGCCGTCGGCGGGGTCGCTGGGCGGGGTGGCGCGGAAGACGCGGGAGAGCGTGATTCTGTGCGAAGCGGCGGGGTTCGATGTGATTTTCATCGAAACGGTCGGGGTCGGACAGTCGGAAACGGCCGTGCACTCGATGGTAGACCTCTTTCTGCTGATCCAGATTTCGGGAGCGGGGGACGAATTGCAGGGCATCAAGCGGGGCATTATGGAGATGGCCGACCTGGTGGCGATCAACAAAGCGGACGGCGACAATGTGCAACGGGCCGAGTTGGCACGGCGTCAGTTCCAGAACGCCCTGTCGCTGTTCCCGATGCCGGAATCGGGCTGGAAGCCGCGGGTCTACACCCTCTCTTCGACCGAAGGGCGTGGGGTGACGGAGCTGTGGAGCGGAATCGAAGATTACCTGAAATTCACCCGTTCCAACGGCTATTTCGACCGGAACCGGAGCCGGCAGGCAAAATATTGGATGTACGAGACGATCGACGCGGAGCTGCGGGATCATTTCTATAAGTCTCCGGCCATCGAGCCGTTGCTGGGCGAGTACGAGCAACGGGTTTTGGAAGACCGGATCAGTTCGTTCGCGGCGGCCCACGAGCTGCTGGATCGCTATTACAAGAAATAACAGAGCCGGTTCTATCCTATCCCCTATAAAGAGAAGTCCTTCCCCACGATACGATCGCAAGGAAGGACTTCTCTATTTTTATGGCAGTCTGTCGCCAGACTCGCATCTTCCGAATTACATCGGATCCGCCATATTCTGAATCGGTTTGTGGTATTCGCCCGATTCCAACTTGCCGCGGCAAGCTTTGAAGGCATTCAGCGTATATTCCACATCCTCCAGCGTGTGCACCGCCGTCGGAATGATACGGAGAATAATTTCGCCCTTCGGAATCACCGGATAGACCACCACCGAGCAGAAGAGGTTGTGGTTTTCGCGCAAGTCCACCACGATATTAGTGGCATCCTCGACACCGCCCTTCATATAGACCGGCGTCACCGGCGACTGTGTCACCCCGATATCGAACCCGGCGTCTACGAATCCTTTCTGCAATGCCCGCACGATGGTCCACAGTTTTTCGCGGTATTCCGGATGCTCCTGAATCAGGTCGAGACGTTTCATCGCCCCCTTGACCATCGGCATCGGCAGCGATTTGGCGTAGAGCTGCGACCGCATGTTGTAGCGCAGGAAATTGACGATATCCGGATCCGACGCCACGAAAGCTCCGATGCCGGCAAACGATTTGGCGAAGGTACCGAAGTGGACGTCGATCTGATCCGACACACCGAAGTGTTCCGGCGTCCCGGCTCCGGTTTTCCCCATGGTTCCTAACCCGTGCGCATCGTCGACCAGGATCCGGAAGTCGAAATCTTTCTTCATGGCGACGATCTCGTCCAGTTTGCCCAGGTCGCCTTTCATCCCGAAAACGCCTTCGGTAATCAGCAGCACGCCGCCGCCCTGCTGTTGCGCCAGCTTGGTCGCCCGACCGAGCATCAACCGGCACTTTTCCATGTCGTTATGGTGGTACACGAACCGCTTCCCGCCCTTTGCCTTATGGATCAGGAGGCCGTCGATAATGCAGGCGTGCGCTTCGGAGTCGTAAACGATCACGTCCTTAGCCGTAGCCAGACAGTCGATGATCGAGACCATCCCCTGATAACCGAAGTTGAGCAGGAAGGCGTCGGGTTTGCCGACGAAAGCGGCCAGCCGCCGTTCGAGTTCTTCGTGGTATTTGGTCTGCCCGCTCATCATCCGGGCGCCCATCGGAGCGGCCATCCCGAATTCGCGTGCGGCTTCGGCGTCGGCGGCCATCACTTCGGGGTGGTTGGCCAGCCCGAGGTAGTTGTTGAGGCTCCAGTTGAGCATCATCTTGCCGCGGAAGACCATCCGCGGGCCGATGGGCCCTTCGAGTTTCGGGAAAGAGTAGTAGCCGTGGCTCAGTTTCTGGTACTGGCCGATGGGCCCACCCGCATCCTTTTTGATTCGTTCGAAAATATCCACTGTATGTCGATTTTAGAATGAGACGGATAAAAAATCGCGTCAAAGGTACGCTTTTTTCTGTTCGGGAGTCCGAAGGGAGGATAAGTATAAAATCGTATTTTGGGATTATGTCGGAATGAGCGGGCGGGCTCCGGAGGTTCGTCCGCGCCCCGGGCTTCCGCGCTTCAGGCAATGAGAAAGAGATGGGCCGACTGCGTTATGTCGCTTACGGGGGCTACAGTTGGTCTTCGGCGCCCGATGAGACGCAAGGCGCGCATTTGAATTTCCACACGACATGGCTCCGGCCTTGCAATAAGGGCTATCGCGACTACGCTTTTCAGTTGCGGTGCCTCTCGGAATAAACGGGGCTGAGGGCTTTCGACGGAACCGATTGGGGACTTAGAACCCGGGCTTGGGCCTGTTTTCCTTTTCAAATTTTACGGGTCGCTGAACCGCGCGGCCCGCCCCGGGCTACCGCACCTACTCCTTGGGGGAGCTGGTCAACATCGGCAAATACGGGTTCAGCTGGTCTGCCACGACGAGCGGTGTCACGGGGTTGGACTTGAGTTTCAGTTCACAGACTCTCAATATCCGCATTGCGGATCACCGCGGCCACGGTTTTCAGTTGCGGTGCCTCTTGGAATAAACGGAGGTGTACACCCGCAGTGGGCAATGGCTGGAGTTACCCTATATAGTTAGGTGCCGCAACATGTGATCCCATTGGGGTGGTCGGAGCCAGCGGGGGCCGAACGAGCATCGCGAGTTGCGGCCCTACGCCGGGGGTGGCTCCGGCCCG
>NZ_JBQIQO010000032.1:0-26823 GCF_056799795.1 Rikenella sp. | reverse complement strand
GAGATCCTGCGAGTGGAACCACAAGAACACGCCGTTAGTCCTGCTAAGAGCGGAAGACCAACTGTACCCGCTGCCGCCGACGCCCGTCAGAACACCCGTATTCCGATTGCGGAAACCCGGGGCGGGGTTTGTCTCCGTTTATTCCGAGAGGCAACGCAACTGAAAACCGTAGGTGCGGTATGCCGCATTGCTCGGAGTCAGCTGGATCATGCTGAAATAAAAATAAGTAGCATTGATTTTACTGACCGCAGAAGACCAGCTATAGCTGTTGCCTCCGATATCGCCCAACACGCCCGAGGCACCATGGCGGAAGCCCGGGGCGGGGCTTTCTTTTCCCGCGCGCCTTTGGGAAATCTTGTCAAAACGTGCCAGCACATTTTGACGATTTCCCCGTTAAGGCGTGGCGCGCGGGTCGAGCTTTGCCCCGGATAGAACTGCCCTGCGCGGGCGGCGGCCGGGTGACCCCGGCAGGACGGGCGATGCTTGCGCATCGCTAAGGCCGCCTCTTCCCCGTTTATTCCGAGAGGCAGCGCAACTGAAAACCGTAGACACGGCAGTACGCGTCGCTGAGATTGAGGTACGTCACGTGGAAATGCAAGTACATGCCATTGGTACCGATGACCGTGGAAGCCCAGCTGTAACCGTAGTTGCCGACGCCGTTCAGCGCGCCCGTCCCCCGATAGCGACAGCCCGGGGCGGGGACGCGCGGCACTCGAACAACCGACCGCCGAAGTCCCGGCCCGCGCCCCCCGGAGAGCCCGCCCGGCAAGAAACCGCCCGCCCGTATGAAATTCCCGAAAAATACAGTATATTTGCCGAACAGACGCGCCCGCACGCAGGCAGACACAGCGCCAAATCACCTGATTTACAAACAATTCATTCATAAATCAACACACACATGTCTAACGTAAAACGCGTTTATTCGTTCGGTAACAAAAAGGCCGAAGGAAACGGCAAGATGAAAGAACTGCTCGGCGGCAAGGGGGCCAACCTCGCCGAGATGAACCTCATCGGCATTCCGGTGCCGGCGGGCTTCACCATCACCACCGAAGTTTGTACCGAATTCTATACGCACGGGAAAGAAGGCGTGATCGCCATGATCAAACCCGACGTCGAAAAGGCCATGAAAGAGGTCGAAAGCCAGATGGGCATGGAATTCGGATCGGCTACCAACCCGCTGCTGATGTCGGTTCGGTCGGGCGCGCGCGTTTCGATGCCGGGGATGATGGACACCATCCTCAACCTCGGGATGAACGACCAGGCGGTCGAAGCGGTGGCCAAACGAAGCGGAAATGCCCGGTTCGCCTGGGACTCGTACCGCCGGTTCGTGCAGATGTACGGCGACGTGGTGCTCGGGATGAAACCCGAATCCAAGGAAGACCACGACCCGTTCGAAGTCATCATCGACGAAATCAAAGCGAAACGCGGGGTACAGAACGACACCGAGCTCACCACCGACGACCTGAAAGAGATGGTGACCCGGTTCAAAGCTGCGGTTAAGGCACAGACCGGCAAGGACTTCCCGGCCGATCCGTGGGAACAGCTCTGGGGCGCCATCTGCGCCGTGTTCGAAAGCTGGATGAACGAACGCGCCATCCTCTACCGCCAGATGCACAAATACCCGTCGGAATGGGGGACCGCGGTCAACGTACAGGCCATGGTCTTCGGGAACATGGGCGACAACTCGGCGACGGGCGTAGCCTTCACCCGCGACGCGGCGACCGGCGAAAACATCTTCAACGGCGAATACCTGGTGAATGCACAGGGGGAAGACGTGGTAGCAGGGATTCGGACTCCGCAGCAGATCACCATCGAAGGCTCCAGAAGATGGGCAGCCTTGCAGGGGATCAGTGAAGAGGAACGGAAAGCGAAATACCCCTCCCTCGAAGAGGTGATGCCGACGGTTTACAAAGAGCTGAACGACATCCAGAACCACCTCGAAACCTACTTCACCGACATGCAGGACATCGAGTTTACCATCCAGGACGGTAAACTGTGGATGCTCCAGACCCGGTCGGGGAAACGTACCGGCGAAGCGATGGTACGGATGGCGATGGAGATGCTCGCAGAAGGGTTGATCGACGAAAAGACCGCCGTGCTGCGGGTGGAACCCGCCAAGCTCGACGAGCTGCTGCACCCGGTGTTCGACAAAACTGCGGTGAAATCGGCCAAAGTGCTGACCAAAGGGCTGCCGGCATCGCCGGGGGCTGCCACCGGCCAGATCGTCTTCTTCGCCGACGACGCCGAAGCGTGGAAAGAACAGGGCAAGGAGACCATTCTTGTCCGTATCGAAACCTCGCCGGAAGACCTGAAAGGGATGAACGCCGCGAACGGGATTCTCACTGCACGCGGGGGGATGACTTCTCATGCCGCTGTGGTTGCCAGAGGGATGGGGAAATGCTGCGTTTCCGGTGCGGGGGCTATTCAGGTGGACTACAAAGCTCGGACGATGACCATCGACGGGACGGTCTTGAAAGAAGGCGACTGGATCTCGCTGAACGGCTCGACGGGTGAAGTTTACGAAGGCAAAGTGGCTACGCAGGCGGCTGACCTGTCGGGCGACTTCGGCAAGTTGATGGACTTGGCCAGCAAATATGCACGTTTGCAGGTGCGGGCCAATGCCGACTCGCCGCGCGACGCGAAACAGGCATTCGCGTTCGGGGCACAGGGGATCGGTCTCTGCCGCACCGAACACATGTTCTTCGAAGGGGATCGGATCAAGGCAGTCCGCGAAATGATCCTCGCCGACGACGAAGAAGGACGGCGCAAGGCACTGGCCAAACTGCTGCCGATTCAGCGCGGCGACTTCGAAGGGCTGTTCGAAGTGATGGAAGGCAACCCGGTGACCGTTCGGTTGCTCGACCCGCCGTTGCACGAATTCGTACCCCACTTCGAAAAAGAACAGCGCGAGATGGCTGCCGAAATGGGCGTCAGCTACGAAACGATCCGCGAAAAGGTCGAAGCGCTGGCTGAGTTCAACCCGATGCTGGGGCACCGCGGCTGCCGGTTGGGGAACACCTATCCGGAAATCACCGAAATGCAGACCCGCGCGATTATCGAAGCGGCCATGAACGTGAAGAAGAAAGGGATTCCGGTACACGTCGAAATCATGGTGCCGCTCGTGGGGAACCACAAAGAGCTCAAATACCAGAAGAAGGTCATCGACGCAACGGCCAACGAAGTGTTCGCCGAACGCAACGACAAGATCGACTACATGATCGGTACGATGATCGAAGTTCCGCGTGCGGCGGTTACGGCCAATGAAATCGCCGAAGTGGCTCAATTCTTCTCGTTCGGTACCAACGACCTGACCCAGATGACGCTCGGTTTCTCGCGCGACGACATCAGCAAGTTCCTGCCGGAATACCTGAAGAAGGGGATCTTGAAACAAGACCCGTTCCAGATTCTGGACGTCAAGGGCGTCGGCCAGCTGATCCGCGAAGCGGTGTTCAAGGGTCGCGGGGTGCGCGAAGGCTTGAAGTGCGGGATCTGCGGCGAACACGGCGGCGAACCGAGCTCGGTAGAGTTCTGCCACTATGCAGGGCTCAATTACGTATCGTGCTCTCCGTTCCGGGTGCCGATCGCACGGCTCGCAGCGGCTCACGCGGCATTGAAAGAGGGGAAATAATCGACATAGAGGCATGGGTTTCTCGCCCATGCCTCTATAATAACCCAAAGGAGAGGGGGCGATGTGACACATTGTGCACATCGCCCCCTCTCCTTTTCTATTATCCGGAAAATTGCAGAAATCCGTAAAAATAACCTATCTTCGGGAAGAAACTCCGACTCGACCACCGATATGAAAAAACGACTCCTCCTGCTCGCCTCCATGCTGCTCGCCGCACACGAGGCGGCCGAAGCACAGCAAAACGGAGGCCGTTTCCTGAAACGCATCGAAAACAACTACGCCAACTCCGTGCGCGTCATCGAGCCGGACGGGTCGGTGCACGGAATGTACAACTTCGACTCCAAAAGCGAGCTGGAGAAACGCTTTTTCGGCGATTTCAACGCCCCGGTCGAATTTTTCGTCGCTCCGTCGTTCGAAGGGAGTTCGGGACTCCGCCTCTACCGAGACTCGACCGGCAACTGGATGCTGGAGGCCAAGCAGGTGACGAATTACAGAGAGGTGGAAGACGAATTAACGAAAGCGTTCCCGCTCATGAGCTTTTCGGCGGAACAATTCAGAGACAGCACACTGATCGACAGCTCTTTGCGACACAATCGCACCATGATCCGGCGCATTCGGGCCGAAGCTCCCGACCGATATCGGATCGAGGCGAAAAAAGTGCCCATCGGCGAGGCGCTGGCAAAACAGATTTATGAATACACGACCCACATGATCGACCGGTATGTGGGCAGCGAATATCCGGAGATGGTTTTCGACGGCGAACAGATCACCTTCCGCAGCGTCGTGGGATACGACCTCTGGACGCTGACGCTCCACTCGCCCCGAAGCCACGAGGCGGAAAAAGCGACAGGCCTGTACCGGCAACTGATTGCCGACATACTGACCGGGCGAGTCATCGACGAAGAGCGATACATCCGGCTGCTGACCTCCTGCGATTCCCGGCGCGTTGTGCGGGAATCACAGCCCGCCGCGACCAAAAATCCCTCTGTTCAGAACTCCCGGCGGCACTCCCGGCAGTAGTAATTCGCCCGCACCTTCCCCGGAGGCGACATGGTCAGCGCCGCCAATGCCGTCCACAAAATTTTCCGCCACCGTTTCGGCCCTCTGAGCCCCAGCGAGACCTGTTCCGAACCGCAGAACGGACACGCTTTCGGCACCGCAGCCTCCGCCTCTTCGCTCCCCTCCGGCGCCAGCACGGCCATCGCAGCCGCATAGTCCTCGTCGGCCACCCCCACGCGTACCGCCCGATCCGAATCCGAACCCCAAGGCATCACCTCATTGACGTATTCGTTGAGCAAACAAGCCTGAATGCCCGCATTCGCCAGCTGTCCCTGCACCAGCGAAGCTTCGAAGCTATCGGCATAAAATCCTATGATTTTCATCTCTGAAACAGTTGAGTGATCCTCCCTAAAGATACGATTTTTCAGACAGAACACCAAATCTTCTCACCCCTCTGCACAAAAAAAGGGGCGAACCTTCGCCCCAATTTCGAAATAAGTGACGCCGACAGGACTCAAACCTGTAACCTTCTGATCCGTAGTCAGATGCTCTATTCAATTAAGCTACGGCGCCGACAACGTTCGGCCTCCGCACCAAGCGGAGACGAACAACAGAACAAAGGTAACCCTTTTCGTCGGGTTTTCCAAAATTTTGTTTCGTCGAAACGCACTGTCCGACGGGCGCGGTTGCTTTCCGGCGAGCGGGATATTATCTTTGTCGCACGAAAATTTCTCTGCGACATGACCTCACTCACTGACATTTATCACCGTGCGCTGGACGGGACGCCGCTCACGTTCGCCGAAGCGATGGCCCTGTGGAACGATGCGCCGCTGGCCGAATTGATGACTGCGGCGGACGCGGTTCGTCGTCGGCTCCATCCGGGAGAGAGGGTGACGTGGCAGATCGACCGCAATGTGAACATCACGAATGTCTGCGTGAGCGGGTGCAAGTTCTGTAGTTTCCACTGCCGACTGGCCGATCGGGAGCGGGCGTACGTAACGTCGATGGAGGAGTACCGCCGGAAGATCCGGGAGATGCTGGCACTGAGGGGCGAACAGCTGCTATTGCAGGGCGGGCTGCACCCGAAGCTCGATCTGGCGTGGTACGAGGAGCTGTTCTCTGCGCTCAAGAGCGAGTTTCCGAATGTCAAACTGCATGCGCTGGGGCCGCCCGAAATCGCGCATATCGCACGTATTTCGGGCTTCGGCAGCGATGCCGAGGGGTATCGGACGGTTCTGGAACGGCTCGTGACGGCGGGATTGGACTCGCTGCCGGGGGCTGGGGCGGAGATTTTAGACAACGAGATCCGCCGCCGCATCTCGCCGGGAAAGTGCTCGGCGGACACGTGGCTGGAAGTGATGCGGGTGGCGCACCGAATGGGGCTCTGCACGTCGGCGACGATGATGTACGGCCATGTGGAGCGACCGGAGCATCGCATACTGCATCTCTTAAAAATCAGGGATTTACAATCTCTGAAACCGGATTCGGCACCGGGTTTTCTGTCGTTCATCGCGTGGCCGTACCAAGGACGGGGAACGGCGCTGGAGGCGGAGACGGGGCTTTCGGGAGGGGCGGAGACGGCGGAGTTTCTACGCATGATCGCTGTCAGCCGGCTGGTGCTGCACAACATCCCGAACATTCAGGCGTCGTGGCTGACGACGGGTCTGGCGGCGGGCCAGATGGCGTTGCACGGGGGGGCGAACGACATGGGTTCGATCATGATCGAGGAGAATGTGGTGAGCGCGACGGGATTCGAGGGGCGAACGACGATCGATGCCGAGCGGATGCAGGAGGCGATCCGTGCGGCGGGCTTCACGCCGGCTCTGCGCAACCAGCGGTACGAGTTGCTCTAACGGAAGACCGCCCCGGGCTTCCGCCATCACGCGTCGGGTATGCTGAACTATGTGGGCAACTACGGATTCAACTGGGCTTCTACGGTTGGCGGTACCAATGGCATGGATTTGAATTTCAATGTCCAGAGTCTCTACTCGGGGACTTCGGATACTCGTGCCCGCGGTTTTCTGTTGCGCTGCCTCTCAGAATAAACGCCGCGGGCCCGCGGGGGGCAATGGGCTGGAGCTACCCTAACGACTGGCAGCCTCTACCCTACCTTTTTTGTTTGACATTGGCGGCCGAAGCCTGCGGGGCCCACGGCAACGTCAGTTGCGGGCCTCCGCGGCGGGAGGCTGCGGCCCGCGCGACCCGTTGGGTCGCAGAAAATCGGCCCAATTCTGTGGCATTCGTCCTCGGCGCGTCTTGTTAAAGCAATTTGCCGCCAGCGGTGAATGCAACGAGCCCCGACGAGTTGCAGTACGCCGCGTGGGGTGGCGGCGAACTGCGCGGCTCTGCGAGCCGCAGAAGCTCGGCCAACAAATTAACCCAAAGATTCAGCACAATTCGCAGCTCAAAACTCGCCCCATTCTGTTGGGTTCGGGCTGCGCGCTCCGGGGGGGGCCAAAGGCCCAGCGCGCAGGCCCGGCGGTTCTACGAACCGCAAAGGCACGACCAACAGCTCGGCCCAACGCGGCGCGAAAACAAGCACAGCCCAGTTCTCCGCCCCGTGTCCGCCTTCACTGCGGCTCCGCTTTCGCTCCGCCGCTTTTTCGCGCGCCTGGGCGATTCAGCTATTTCGGCTCACCGCCGAAATAGCTGAATCGCTTCTTTAGGCGGGGCGCGCGTTAGTTTGAGGGTACTGCGCTCGGGCCGCGCGGGCCCCACGTCCCGTGGACGGGCGAAACTACGTTTCGCTATGGCAGCCTCTACCCCCGTTCTTCGTTCACGCGCGGATGGTCATTACCCCGGCTCGAACTGTTCCTTTTGGCTTCGCCTTTCTCCTCGCCGCTCGGCAATTCGCAAACTGCGTTTGCATTGCCCTCGCTGGCAGCGGCGGTTGTGAACAAAAGGAACCGAAAAAACCTTAGAGCGCATCCCTACGGGATGCTATGGCTGGGTCTACCCGCAGAACACAAACAAGCTGCGCCACAGCCGGCCCTGCTCACCCCTACAAACCGCTCAACTTCTTGATCTCATGCAGCTTGTTGAGCGCCTCGATAGGGGTCAGCGAGTTGATGTCCAAATCCTTGATCTGATCCCGGATATCTTTCAACACCGGGTCATCCAGCTGGAAGAAACTCAACTGCATCGACTTCTCGCTCGAAGACACAGAAGGCGTGGGAGAAGATGCAGCCGACACAGCGGTCGTATCCGGCGAATCGGCCGACAAAGCCGAGCCACCGCCATCCGACGCATCATGAGCCGAAGAACCGTTGCGCCGCTGCCGCTCCAAGTCCTCCAACACCGTCTTGGCCCGGTCGATCACCCGCGGAGGCATCCCCGCCATCTTCGCCACATGGATCCCGAACGAATGCTCCGTACCGCCCGGAACCAGCTTCCGAAGGAAAATCACCCGTTTGTCCACCTCCCGCACCTGGACGTTGAAGTTCTTGATCCGCTCGAACCGCACCTCCATCTCGTTCAACTCGTGGTAGTGGGTCGCAAAGAGCGTCTTGGCCCGCCCCGCCGGATGTTCATGGAGGTATTCGACCATCGCCCACGCAATCGAAATCCCGTCGTAGGTGCTTGTCCCGCGCCCGATCTCGTCCAGCAACACGAGGCTTCGGCCCGAGATGTTGTTCAGGATGTTGGCCGACTCCAGCATCTCGACCATAAAGGTCGATTCCCCCTGCGAAATATTGTCGGATGCCCCCACTCGCGTGAAAATCCGGTCGACCAGCCCGATCCGGGCCGAAGAGGCCGGCACGAAACATCCGATCTGAGCGAGCAGAACGATCAGGGCGGTCTGCCGCAACAGCGCCGATTTACCGGCCATATTGGGCCCCGTGATAATGATAATCTGCTGCGACGAAGCGTCCAAATAGAGGTCGTTCGGGATGTACGGTTCGCCGATGGGCAGCCGTTGTTCGATCACCGGATGCCGCCCGTCTTTGATCTCCAGCACGTCGTCTTCGGTAATCTCCGGCCGACAGTAGTTGTGCTCGATGGCGTCGTGAGCGAAGGACTGGAGACAGTCGAGTTCGGCCACAGCCATGGCATTCCCCTGAATCATCGCCACATGGGGCTGCAAAACCGAAACGAGTTCGCCGTACAAGCGCACTTCGATGGCGTTGATCTTGTCCTCGGCCCCCAGAATTTTCTCTTCGTACTCCTTGAGCTCCTCAGTAATATAGCGTTCGGCGTTCACTAAGGTCTGTTTCCGGATCCACCCCTCGGGCACCTTGTCGCGATGGGCGTTGCGGACTTCGATGTAGTAGCCGAAAACGTTGTTGTAGCTGATTTTAAGCGGAATACCGACGGCTTCGCTCTCGCGCTGCTGCAAGGCGAGGAGGTAGTCTTTCCCGCCGGTGGCGATCTCGCGCAACTGGTCCAACTCGTCGTGCACGCCGTAAGCGATCACCGGCCCGCGCCCCGGAATCAAAGCCGGTTCGGCGAGGATGCACTGTTCGATCGCTGTCCGCGCCGAGGAGCAGTCGGCAAAGCGTTCGGCGAATTTGCGCAGCTCGGCGTTCGGGCTCTCGGCGCAGAGCGTCCGTATCCGCTCAGCGGCAGCCAACCCTTTGGCCAGTTGTACGAGTTCGCGCGGATTGACGCGTCCGACGGCGAGTTTCGAAACGATTCGCTCCATGTCGCCGATATCGGTGAGTTCGGCCCCCAACTCATCCCGCAACTTGGCGTCGCGCATCAGGTGGCTGACCACTTCCAACCGGGTGTCGATGGCCGCTTTGTCCTTGAGCGGCAGCGATATCCACCGTCGCAAGAGCCGCGCTCCCATCGGCGAGAGTGTCTGGTCGATGACGTCGGTGAGCGAGGTGCCGTTCTCGCTCAGCGGGTGGAAGAGTTCGAGGTTGCGGATCGAGAAGCGGTCGATCCAGACGTATTTGTCCTGATCGAGTCTGGAAATCCCCCGCACATGGCTCAGGTCTTTGTGTTCGGTGTATTCGAGGTAGTAGATCACGGCCCCTGCGGCGCTCACGGCCAGAGGCAGGAGGTCGATCCCGAACCCTTTCAGAGAGGTGGTGTCGAACTGTTTGAGGAGCTTCTCGCGGTTGCTGTCGTAGTTGAAGGCCCACTCGTCGAGTTTATAGGTGTAGTACCGGTCGCCGAAGGCCTGCCGGAAGTCGTTTTCGTCGCCTTTTTTGAAAATGACCTCCTTGGGCATGAGGTTGGCCAAGAGCTTGTCGATGTAGTCGTAGGCTCCTTCGGCGGCGTAAAATTCGCCGGTGGAAATGTCGATGAAGGCGACGCCTGCCCTGCCCTTCGGCCCGAGCGAAACGGCGGCGAGGTAGGTATTCTCCTTATGGTCTAAGATATTGTCGTCGAAGGTGATACCGGGGGTCACGAGCTCCGTGACGCCGCGTTTGACGATCCCTTTGGCCTGTTTGGGGTCTTCGAGCTGTTCGCAGACGGCGACGCGCTGGCCGGCCCGCACGAGCTTAGGCAAATAGACGTCCAGGGCGTGGTACGGAAAGCCGGCGAGTTCGACGCTGGCGGCGGATCCGTTGGCGCGTTTGGTAAGGGTGATGCCGAGTATCTTGCTGGCGATGATGGCGTCGGGCCCGAAGGTCTCGTAGAAGTCGCCGGCGCGGAAGAGCAGAATGGCGTCGGGATGCTGGTCTTTGATGGAGTAGTATTGCTTCATCAAAGGGGTGAGGACGTATTTTTTCTCGGTTCCCGCCTGCTGTTCTTCGGTCTTGGCCATAGGGTTTCGGTTTGTGGTTCACAAAGATAGGGTAAAAAACCGTTTTTTCGGCGTATCGGCGAGGCGATCTTTGTTTAACGGTTCGACAAACGGGCGCGGGCGAGGTGCTCCGACTTGAGGTAGTGGCGAGTAGGAAGAGGCGGTTGGGGAGTTTTCGAAAACCAAGCGCCGCCCCGGGCTTCCGCGATATCACGACAGGTAAGTCGGGCGGCATCGGCAACAATGGTTACAACTGGTCAAGCTCGGTGGTCGACTCATACGGCATTTATTTACGTTTCGTAATGAACGTGGTTCAGCCGAGCTACCCAAACGGTCGTGCCAACGGTCTTCAGTTGCGTTGCCTCTCGGAATAAACGCGCCCACAGGGCGTCTTACTGGCCGCCTCGGCCTAAATAACCGGCAGCCTCTACCCTATTTAATTTGACTTTGCGGATGGACGCCCGGGAGGTCTCGCAACTATCGACGCGGAGCGGCGTGTTGCGGGCCGCCCGTGGGCAGGCGGCCGGCCCGCGCGACCCAAAGGGTCGCAGAAGCACAGCCCAAAGCAATGCCCCGTATCCGCCTCACTGCGGCTCCGCTTTCGCTCCGCCGGTACCACTCGGCACCCGAAAGATGGGCGTATCTACTCCTAAACGTCGCCCGCTGGGATTTCATCTCGATTTTGCTAACGCAAAACGAGTGAAATCCCTCTTTAAGCGGGCGTGTGACGGAATTTTTGCGCACCACTCTTTTTTCGCGCGCCTGCGCGATTCAACTATTTCGGCGTAAACCGAAATAGTTGAATCGCTTCTTTAAGCGTGGCGCGCGGCTGTTCTACAGGAGGGGACTGCCCTTACGCCGGGCGGGCGGTGCCTCCCGGCACTCGGAATGGACAGCCTCGGCCCAATACTCAGCCCGCTACTGCCGCGAACGCTGCAAACGGGCGCCCGATGCCGAAATCACCTCCGGACCGCCCGCAGACTCGATACCCGGCAGCTGAATCCGGCTGCCGACCACCCACACACTGCTGTCCCGAGCCCCCGACAACGGATCAACCGCCTCCAAAAGATTCTCACCCGGTCGCAACGTCACCCTCGTCCACTGAAACCTTCCCAAACCGTCGTTCGACCTCAACCCCTGAGAAACCCCATTGACAAAAAGCTCCACATCGCTCGCGTTCGAGAAGACCCGCACCGCCTGCACCCGCGAGAACCGCTCCTCGACACGGCTGTCCGCCAGATGAACGAACGACTCCGAAGCATTCCAGTTCGCCTTGTAAAAGTAAAAAGCATCCTTCCGCACCCGCCGGTCGAAAGTCACCAACCCGTAATCCGCCACCCCCGGTCGTGCGCCGTCCGTGCGATGCGCCGCCCCGTAATCGAACATCGTCCAGACGAAAGTCCCCCAGAAGTTCGGACGCGACGCGATCACCCCCCAATAATTCTCGTGCAACCACGTCTGCCACTGCTCCGGATGCCAGCTCCCCGCCGCGTCCGGACGACTGAGGCTATCGGCCCACTGATAGATGCTCGCCCCCGCGCCGTACTCGCTCACGCCGCTCCGGAGCGTCGGAAACCCGCGCCGCAAATCGCGCGTCCAAATGGCAAAATCCTGAGGCTGACCCGATTTCCAACCCAAAAACTGATTGAACCCGATCAAATCCGTCACGAAGTTCAACTCGCCGTCCTGATTGCTCGCCGCCACCGTCAACCGACCGCCGCCCTCCTCTTTCGCCACCCGGTTCAACTCGCGCACCACCCCGATCGGATCGGCCCCCCGCTGGGTCAGCTGATCGAACAGCCCCCACCAGATGACCGACGGGTGGTTGTACTGCTGCCGCATCATCTCGCGCAGCTGTTGCAGCAGGTTCGCCCGAAACCCCTCGCTATCGTTGAATCCCTTGTACCTATAGCCCCCCGCGCCGACTAGCGGCAGGTCGCTCCAAACCAGAATCCCGGCCCGATCGCACAGGTCGAGAAAATACGGATCGTTCGGAAAATAGGCGCACCGAACGGCATTCACCCCCATCTCGCGCATCAGTTCGACATCGCGCCAATGGTTCTGCCGCCGCAGCGCATTCCCGATGCCGTCCCAGTCCTCCACACGACAAACCCCCTGAATTCGCAACGGTTTGCCGTTCAGGTAGAACCGATTGTCGTCGCCCACGTTGAACCACCGCACGCCGAACGCCTGGCACACCGTATCCTGCGTCCCCGCCGAGCTGCTCACACGCGCCTCCAAGGTATAGAGATAGGGATCTTCCGTACCGTTCCACAAGTGCGGATGGTCAATCGCGAACGAGACGCCCACCTCGCTGCGCCCCTCCTGATCGAGTTTCACGCGCCGGTTCAACGTCTCGACGACATTCCCCTCGCCGTCGCGCACCGTGAAGACGGCGGTCGTCATCTCGCCGCTCCGCCCTCGCACCGCCGCAAGGGCATTCACCTCGGCCCGCTCGGCAGAAACCCGAGTGGGGGTGATGTAAAGCCCGCTCGACCCGTAATCGTCGAGGGCGATGTGCGTCGCGGGAGTCGAAATCAGCTCGACGCTGCGATACAGACCGCCGTAGACATTGAGGTCGCCGGTCAGCGGCGCGACGTCGAGGTCGGGGGCATTATTGACCCTCACCCACAAGGTGTTGCGCCCGCCGAAGCGCACGAGCGGGGTAATCTCCCAGGCAAAAGCGGTGTACCCGCCGCGGTGCTGCCCCACATGTTTGCCGTTCACGAAGAGGTCGCAGACGGAGTTGGCGCCGCCGAAGCGCAGAAAAAGCCTCCGCCCGTTCCATCCGGCGGGAATTTCGATCACTTTGACGTAGTTCCCGAGCCCGCGATAGTAGTCGGGTTTGCCGCCGAGCAGGTCGGTGTTCCACGTATGGGGCAGATCGACGGGCCGGGCGGCAGCGGCGGCGTTCATCTCCCAGCTGGGGGTATAGGTCCATCCGCGGTCGAGCGAAACGCTCTGTCGCCGCATGCCGTGGGCCGCACACAGCCCGAAAAGGGCGAGCAAAAGAAAAAGGCTCTTTTTCATAAGAATCGATTTCGGTATGGTCGAAAGCAAAGATAATTAAAGATAACGAAGTGGCGGAGGCCGCCGGAATTTTCGAAGCGGTTTACTGATTTTTCGGCCCGGCGGCCTCTCCCGAAAGAGCGATTTCGCTAACTTTGTCGTCTGTCAGCAACCCTAATCCCCCCTGTTTATGACTGTCAAAGAGAGATTTGCGGGCATCATCGCCTGGTTCGCCGAAAACCGGCCCGACGACGACACCGAACTGCACTACCGGTCGCCGTACGAGCTGCTGGTCGCCGTGATGCTCTCGGCGCAGTGCACCGACAAGCGGGTCAACCTCGTGACGCCGGCGCTCTTCGAACGTTTCCCCACGGCGCACGAGCTGGCCGGAGCGACCTCGGACGAGGTGTTCGAATACATCCGGTCGGTCTCCTACCCCCGGTCGAAGTCGGAACACTTAGTGGCGATGGCGCAACGGTTGGAGGAGGTCTACGGAGGACGGGTGCCGGACACTGTCGAGGAGCTCACCACCCTGCAAGGGGTGGGACGCAAGACGGCCAACGTCATCGTCTCGATCGTCTACGACAAACCGGCGATGGCGGTGGACACGCATGTGTTCCGGGTGGCGGAGCGGATCGGGCTGACGACCGGATCGAAGAACCCGTTGCAGACGGAGCGGGCGCTGGTGCGGCACATTCCGGAGAAGCTGCTCGGCCGGGCGCACCACTGGCTGATCCTGCACGGCCGGTATGTCTGCACGGCGCGCGCGCCGAAGTGCGCGACGTGCGGCATCGCGTCGTGGTGCCGCACCCGGCAGCGGGAGCTGGCCAAAGCGGAGAAGAATCGCTGAGTCTTACAGCAATTTCCGCGCGCTCTCCTCGTACTGCGACGCGTCGAGCCGCAAAGCGACGAAGAGCAGGATGGTGAAGGCCATCAACGACGAGCCCCCATAGCTGAAGAACGGGAGCGGAATCCCGACCACCGGAAAGAGGCCGACGGTCATCCCGATGTTGATGGCGAAGTGGGTGAAGACGATCGCCGCCACCGAATAGCAATAGATCCGGCCGAAAGGCTCTTTCTGTCGTTCGCCCATGTGCATCAGCCGCAGAATCAAGGCGAAAAAGAGGGTCACGACGAACAGCGACCCGATGAATCCCCACTCCTCGCCCACGGTACAGAAGATGAAGTCGGTGCTCTGCTCCGGCACGAAGCTGAAACGGGTCTGCGTCCCGCCCAGAAAGCCCTTGCCGGCGAATCCGCCGGAACCGATGGCGATCTTGGACTGGATCACGTTGTAGCTCCACCCGTGCGGGTCGTTCTCGATACCGAGCAGGTCGAGGATCCGCTTCTGCTGGTGCAGCTGGAGGATGTTGTCAAAAACGTAGTCCACCAGCCCGGTGAAAACGACGGCCCCGGCGAAGAAGACGACGTATTTCCAGAGGTTGGTCATGTGGTGCCGGATGCCGTACCGCACGAGCCAAGGCAAGGAGAGGACGGCTCCGGTGAGCATCGAAGCGAAGAGCGACAGGTGCGCGCCGACCAGCGTCCCGATGCCGAAGACGACCGTCCCGAGCAGCAGCACCAGCGCGGCATAGCGCGCGCTGTCGCGCCAGTTTCGGTTCACGAGCCCCTGTGCCGCCAAACAGAGGAAGAAGACGACGAAGAGAATGGGCAGCGGTTCGAGCAGGAAGGAGATGACGAAAAGGAATACGAACATCAGGGCCACCACATAGAGCGCGGTGCCGAACCCTTCGCGGTAGAGCATCAGGAAGAAGGCGGCGAAGACCATGGCCGACCCGGTGTCATTCTGGGCCAGAATCAGCAGAACGGGAATCCCGATAATCAACCCGATGTAATAGATCGCTTTCCCGGTTCGCAGGTCGAAGTTGTAGGCGCTCATATACCGGGCCAAGGCCAATGCGGTGACGAATTTCATGAACTCGGCGGGCTGTATCCTGACGGAGCCGATCGAGAGCCACGACTGCGCCCCATGACTCTCGTGCCCGAAGAGCAGCACGAAGAGCATCACGCCCAACATGAAAAAATAGAGCGGATAGGCGAGCATGTGCCAGTATTTGCCGTCGATCAGCAGGATGGAGATGGCCAGAAAGAAGCTGATGCCGATCCAGAGCATCTGCATGCCGTAGCGCTGTGAGAGGTCGAAAATCCCGGCGTGCTCCTCGTCGTAGACGGCGGCGAAGATGTTGAGCCAGCCGAAGAAGACCATCACGACGTAGATGGCCACCGTCCACCAGTCGATGTCGGCGGCAAAGAGCCGTCCGCCGCCTTTGTGAGCAGCGGCCCGGTCGGAGCCGAAGATGAGTCTATTTGCCGCGTTTGTCATACATGGGATAAGCTATGGTCATCTCTTTCATCTGCCGGACGAGCTCGGGGCGCCGGATGGTGTCGGTGAGGTATTGCTCGATCAGCAGGCTGGCGATGGGGGCGGCGGCCGAACCGCCGAAACCGCCGTGCTCGACGTAGACCGAAACGACGATCTTGGGGTCGTATCGCGGCGCGAAGCACAGAAAGGTCGAGTGGTCGGCCCCGTTCGGGTTCTGGGCGGTGCCGGTCTTGCCGCAGATGTTCAGCCCGGGCACGCTGGCGCGTCCGCCGGTTCCGGCGACGTTCACCCCTTCCCACATCCCTTCGACGATGGGTTCGAAGTATTTCGGATTGACTTTCGTGTAGTTTTTCCGGTAGAACCGGGCGTCGATGGAGTCGTGGCCGGCGATCTTCTTCACCACGTGCGGAATGTAGTAGTATCCCCGGTTGGCAATCGTGGCGCCGAGGTTGGCGAGCTGCAAGGGGGTGACCCCGAGCTCGCCCTGTCCGATGGCGAGCGAGATGACGGTGAGCGAGTTCCACCGGCTGCGATACCGCCGGTCGTAGAACTCTTTGGTCGGCACGTAGCCGGCGAGTTCGTCCCAGAAGTCGGATTCGAGTTTGCGCCCGAAACCGAAGCTCCGCACATAGTCGTACCACATGTCGAATCCGCCCTTGGCGACGCCGCCGTACTGGCGATTGTCGAGGATGTCGCGGAAGACGTAGCAGAAGTAGGCGTTGCACGAATTGGCGGTGGCCTGCACGAGGTTCATCGGCGAGTAGTGGGTATGGCACTTCACGCCGCGTCCGACGGTATATCCGCCGCTGCACGGGTGGTAGTCTTCGGGCCGCGAGACGCCCTCTTCGAGCCCGATCAGGCCGGTCACCGCCTTGAAGGTGGAGCCGGGCGGGTAGCGGGACATCACGGCGCGGTTGAAAAGCGGATGCCGCGGATTCCGCAGGAGTTCCATGTAGTTGTTCCCCAAATCGCGCCCGACGAGTTTGTCGGGGTCGTAGGAGGGGGAGCTGGCCATGACGAGTATCTCGCCGGTGGCGGGCTCGATGGCCACCACGGAGCCGATTTTACCCGCCATGAGCTCTTCGGCGAGCTGTTGCAGGTCGGCGTCGATGGTGCAGGTGATCGCCTCGCCCGGCACCGGAAGGGTGTCGTAACGCCCGTCGGCATACGATCCTTTGGGCATGCCGTAGACGTCGACGAGTTCGACTTTCACCCCTTTTTTCCCGCGCAGGTACTGCTCGTAGGACTTCTCGATGCCGCTCTTGCCGATGTAGTCGCCCATGCGGTAATAGGGGTCGCGTTTGATGGTGGCTTCATCGACTTCGTTGATGTAGCCGAGGAGGTTGCCGGCGATCTTCCGGGGGTAGGTGCGCGAGGTGCGGTATTGGGTATAGAAACCGACGAGGTGGCGTTCGTCGAGTTTGAATTTCACCTCTTTGGGGAGCTGTTTGAAGATCATCGAGGGGCGCCGCTTGGAGTACCGCCGGGCTTTGTCGAGGGCTTTGCGGATATCTTCGACGGTGACGCCCAAGGTCTCGGCGAGGAAAACGGTGTCGAAGGGTTCGACGTCACGCGGAATGACCATCAGGTCGTAGGATTCGGTACTCTGGACGAGGAATTCGCCGTTCCGGTCGTAGACTTCGCCGCGCGAGGGGTACTGCACCATGTAGCGCATGGCGTTGTTCCGGGCGTACTCTTTGTAGGAGCTGTCCACGACCTGGATCCAAAAGAGGCGGCCGACGAGAACGAGCACGACGAGAAAGAGGCCGAGGTAGAGTATCTGTTGGCGTCTGGAGGGGATATTCATGGACTTTCGCTGCAAACTAAAGGAGGGGGAATCAGGCTTTCACTGCGGTACGAACGAGCGGGAGGTGCAAAAAGTATATGATTCCGATGCTGAATATCGAGCTGAGCACGATACGGAGGGCGATCATCCACACCGCTCCCGAAGGATCTTCGAGGATAAAAAACGGAAGGTTGAAGAGCAGGACGAGGGCGGTGACATAGCGCAGAAAACGGGATGTCCCGACGCGCCCCGCGGTCGGTATCCCTCCTTCGTAAACGAGTTCTTTGCCGAGAAAAAGCCCGACGACGGTCGGTCGCACGAATGCGAGCCAGGTGGATGCGATGGTCTGCAACCCTGCCGTCCCGGACATGAAGTCCACGGCGGCTCCGCTCCCGAAGCCGAGCATCAGCAAGAGCCATCCCGGCGTATCTAACGGCAGGAGGATGATGAACATGATGTAGATGTACGGGTTCACCACGCCGCCGAGGTTGATGTTGTCGAAGACGAACTCCTGAAGAATGAGCAGGAGCAGGAAAATTGCGGTGTATTCCAAAAACCGGATCATGGTCGACCTCCTTCTTCTGTTCCGTCCGAAATGCCGAAGTTATTGCCGCCGCTTCCGGCCACCGAGGCTGCGGTCTGGTCGCTGATGCCGGTCTCGGCATTCCCGACGGTGCTCTCCAGGGCGCGCCGCTCTTCCTGCTCGAGGTAGTGCACGGCGTAGACGCGGCGAAGCCGTGCGAGGTCGGTAAAGAGCCGCACGCGGACTTTATAGAATGTCCCGTTGACCATCTCGAAGCTCTCGACGGTGCCGATGGGCTGGTCGGGCGGAAAGATATACGAATAGTTGGTGGTCACGACGGTGTCGCCGACCTCCATGTCGGCGTATTTGGGAATCTCGTCGAGGATGACTTCGCGGTGGTTGAGCCCGTCCCAATAGATGGAGCCGAAGAAGTCGCTCCCCTGTATCCGTCCGCTGGTGCGGAAATCCCGAGTGTTGAGAATGGAGACGGCAACGGAGAAGTGGTCGGAGCAGCGCACGACGTATCCGACGATTCCGTCGTCGGCGATCAGGGCCATCTCGGGTTCGACGCCATCGACGGTTCCGCGGTCGATGGTGATGTAGTTTTCGCGTTTGCTGATGCTGTTCCGGATGACGCGGGCGGGCTGATAGCGATACTGTTGGAGGAGTTCGGCGACGGGAATGGAATCGTCGGCTGCGGTGTGTCCCAATACGGGCGTGACGGGCTGGGGCAGGCTCCTCAGCCGGGCGATTTCGTCGAGCAGCCGCCGGTTCTCGGCGCGCAGGCTGAAGTATTCGCCGATGTCGGCGAGTTTGTCGTAGATGCCGCTGACGAGCCGGTCGGAAGCTCCGGCGATGCGGGCTTTCTGGTAGAGGTTGCTGTGCAGGAATACGCCGATGGCTATCGCTTCGAGGGCGATAAACAAGAGGACGTAGTAGATCCGTTTGAGGAAAAGGAGTAATTTCAGCAACTCGGGTTCGTTTTTATCGTGTCGGCCGAAGCCTGTCGGAAATCAGGGGCGGCCTTTATTTGCGGTCGAAGAAGTGTTTGTTTCGGCACTCTTCGGGCAGAGAGGCGGGAACGGATTCAATGGTTTTCGCTCCCTACCCGCCCCGGGCTACCGCGAGATTGCTCATGGCAATCCGACGAGCGTCGGCAACGGGGGATTTTGTTGGGCTTCAAAAGCCGACAGTGCCGGTGGCATGCGTTTGGATTTCCACATGACCTGGCTCGATCCCGGTTTCACAGGACGTGTCGGCCACGGTATTCCGTTGCGTTGCCTCTCGGAATAAACGGTGCCGCTCGGCACTCGAAAGATGGCAATCTCAACCCAAAGCGAGTCGGACGCCCGGGAGGAACGGCAACTCTCGAAGCGGAGCGGCGTGTTGCGAGCCGCCCGGTGGGAGGCGTTCGGCTCGCGCGGTTCTTCAAACCGCAAGAAGTCAGCCCAACCCATCACTCAAAGTTTGCCCCGTTTTTTCAAATGCGTCTTCGACGCGCCTTGTTGATGCTGTTCGCCGCCAGCAAAAGCGCAACGAGCTCCGCCGAGTTGCAGTCCGTCGCATGGGGTGGCGGCGAACTGCGCGGCTCAAAGAGCCGCAAAAGCACAGCCCCATTCTGTGGCATTCGTCCTCGGCGCGCCCCCCAAGCGCCGCTGATGCGTCGCTCTCACCGAGGACGGCGATTCTACGAATCGCGCTATTCGCTCTCGGCCCAAAGTACTCCCCCAGTTCTCCGCCCCGTGTCAGCCTCACTGCGGCTCCGCTTTCGCTCCGCCACTGCCGTCGCCCGCGGCAATTCTTGCCGGATTGGCCAAGTGCCAACCGGCAGAATATGCCATTTAAGCGGACGGGCGACGGTTTTCGCACGCAGTTCTCTGTTCCGCGCGCTGACGGAAATCTTATTCAAAGCGCAAGACGCTTTGAATGATTTCCTACTTCAGCGATCGCGCGCGGAAGAGCTTTGACCCGCCTAAAACTGCCCTGCGCGGGCGGCGGTCGGTTAGTAAAGCAAAGACAACCCTAACAAAACGCCCGATGGGCGCACCGGCGGGACGGAGCGATACTACGTATCGCTTAACCTGTTCGGCCCAGTTCTTGGTGCGCGCCTGCGCGATTCATCTATATTCGGCTAACCGCCGAAATAGTTGAATCGCTCCTTTAGGCGTGGCGCGCGATCTGGTCATTGCCCCGGCTGGAACTGTTCTTTTTGTGAACAAAAAGAACAAAAAAACTTTAGACGGATGCTGACGCATCCTAAAGCTGCCGACGGCCCTAATCTCTGTTCGCGCGCCCGCCAAAACTGCGCTTAGGCCGCGCAGGCCCCACGTCCCGTGAACGGGAAATGCGTGAGCATTTCCACTAGCAGCCTCTACCCCCTGCGCCCTACCGCATCAGGAAAGAGAAACGACCGATGTTCTTCAGCGCGATCCCCGTCCCCCGCGCCACCGCACGCAACGGGTCTTCCGAAACGTGGAACGGTATCCGCGTCTTTTGAAACAGCCGTTTGTCCAAACCCCGCAGCAAAGCCCCCCCACCAGCAAGGTAGATCCCGTTCTTCACGATATCCGAATACAACTCCGGCGGAATCTTTTCGAGCACCTTCATAATCGCCGCGTCGACCTTCATCAACGACTTATCCAGCGCATGCGCCACCTCCTTGTACGACACCGGAATCTCCAGCGGCAACGAGGTGATGATGTTCGGCCCCCGCACGATGTGGTCGTCCGGCGGATTGTCCAGATTGTCGATCGCAGCCCCCACCGCAATCTTAATCTCTTCGGCCGTCCGCTCGCCGATCTTGATGTTGTGCTGCTGCCGCATGTAGGTTTGGATGTCCTCCGTGAAAACATCTCCCGCCACGTTGATCGACTCGTTGCACACAATACCGCCCAGGGATATCACAGCCACTTCGGCCGTCCCCCCTCCGATGTCGACGACCATGTGTCCCTCCGGCGCCTCGACGTCGAGTCCCATCCCCAACGCTGCCGCCATCGGTTCGTAGATCATATAGACTTCGCGCCCCCCCGCATGCTCCGCCGAGTCGCGCACGGCACGAATCTCGACGTTGGTCGAACCGCTCGGGATGCAGATCACCATCCGGAGCGACGGACTGAACATCTTGTTCCGCGACTTGATCATCTTGATCATCCCGCGGATCATCATCTCGGCAGCCGTAAAGTCGGCGATCACCCCGTCCCGCAACGGCCGGATAGTCTTGATATCCTGGTGCGTCTTCCCGTGCATCTGCCGGGCCTGATTCCCGATGGCCACCGGCTGGTTGGCATGCTGGTCGAGCGCGACGATCGAGGGCTCGTCGACGACGATCTTGTCGTTATAAATAATAATGGTGTTGGCCGTCCCGAGGTCCATGGCCAACTCCTGGGTGAGGAATGAAAAGAGTCCCATGAGGCGGTTTAGTGTTTGAAGTGGCGCAATCCGGTGAATACCATGGCCATCCCATTGGCGTTGCAATAGTCGATGGTCTCCTGGTCGCGCACCGAGCCGCCGGGCTGAATGATCGTATCGATCCCTTCGCCATGAGCGATCTCGGCGCAGTCGGCGAACGGGAAGAAGGCGTCCGAAGCGAGCACCGCACCCCGCAGGTCGAACCCGAACGACTTCGCTTTGGCAATGGCCTGTTTCAAGGCATCGACCCGCGAGGTCTGCCCGATGCCGCTGGCGAGCAGCATGCCGCTTTTGGCCAAAACGATCGCATTGGATTTCGAGTGTTTCACAATTTTGTTGGCGAAGATCAGGTCTTTCAATTCCGCATCGGTAATTCCTTTGGCCGTCACCTGTTTAGCCTCGGAATCCAGCCCCCCTACCTTCGCATCCCGCTCCTGTACGGCGACCCCGCCGAGCAGCGACCGGAACTGCCGTCCGCAGGCACAGCAACCACCTGTCCCGACCTCAGCCTTGGTTTTGAGAATAATCCGGTTTTTCTTGGTTTCGAGAATGGCCAGCGCCTCCGGTTCATACCCCGGCGCCATAATGACTTCGAAGAAGATTTCGTTGATTTTTTCAGCCGTAGCCTTATCGACTACCCGGTTGGTAATCAACACTCCACCGAACGCCGATACCGGATCGCCGGCCAGCGCATCTTTCCACGCCTCGACCAACGTAGGCCTTACCGCCACCCCGCAGGCGTTGTTGTGCTTCATGATCACGAATGCAGCGTCGGAAGAGTCATTGGCGAATTCGCCGATGAGGTTCACCGCGGCATCCATGTCGAGCATATTATTATAGGAGATCTCCTTGCCGTGCAGCTGTTCGAACCGTTCGGACAGATCTCCGTAGAATGTCGCCGCCTGATGCGGATTTTCGCCGTACCGCAAGTGGGTGGCTTTCTGTTCCGTAAAGCTCTGTTTGAATGCCGGAATCCCTTCGATACGGTTGAAGTAGTTGAAAATCGCGGTGTCGTAGTGCGAGCTCACGTTGAACGCCTCTGCCGCCAAATGCCTGCGCTGCTCCAACGTCGTAGCGCCGTCCTGTTTGGTGATCAGGTCGAGGATATAGCCGTACTGCGCCACACTCGGCACAATCGCGACGTCCTTGAAATTCTTAGCTGCGGCGCGAATGAGCGAGATACCGCCGATGTCGATCTTCTCAATAATCTGCTGTTCGGTCGCTCCCGGCGTGGCCACGGTCTGTTCGAACGGATAGAGGTCGACGATCACGAGGTCGATCTCGGGAATTTCATACTGTGCGACCTGCTGAATATCGGTCTCGTTATCCCTGCGGGAGAGAATCCCGCCGAAGACTTTCGGATGGAGGGTCTTGACCCGCCCGCCGAGTATCGACGGATAACCGGTCAGATCCTCGACGGCATGGGCCTTGACACCCAGTTCTTCGATAAAGGTCTGTGTCCCGCCGGTCGAATATATCTTCACGCCGTGCTTATCTAACTCGCGAACGATCTCTGCCAACCCGTCCTTATAGAAGACGGAAATCAGCGCGCCTTTGATTTTTTTCACTGTCGTAAGTTGTTGTTTGTTTTAAGGTACAAAGATACGACATTTATTTGTTTGTCGTTCAGTCGGAGAGGGGAAGAAGGCAGGAATTTTCGTCTTTTTCCGACCTCCGCACAGGGCGCCAGCTAAGGGACTGAGCCGAGGCTGCCATCGGGCGTTTTATTGGGCCGTCGGCAGCTGGAGGATGCGAAGCATCCGTCGAAAGTTTTTCTGGTTCTCTTTGTTCACAACCGACGCTGCCAGCGAGCGCAATGCAAACGCAGTTTGCAAATTGCCGAGCGGCGAGGAGGAAGGCGAAGCCAACGAGAACAGTACCCTCAAATCGACGCGCGCCGACGCCTTAAAAGGGAAATCGTCAAAATGCACTTGTGCGTTTTGGCAGGATTTCCCCAGGCGCGCGAACGAAGAGTTGGGCTGAGTTGATTAAGCGATACGCAGTATCGCTCCGTCCCGCCGGGGTCACCCGGACGCCGCCCGCGCAGGGCAGTTCTGTCCGGCTCGAAGCTCGACCGCGCGGAACAGAGAACAGCATGCGAAAACCGTCGCCCGCCCGCGTAAAAAGGGATTTCGCTCATTTTGCGACAGCAAAATCGAGATGAAATCCCAGCGGGCGACGGCAAACGCGGCGGAGCGACAGCGGAGCCGCAGTGAGGCACACACGGGGCGGAGAATTGGGGCGAGTTTGGGGCTGAACTTGTTGACTGTGCTTTGGGCCGAGAGCGAGTAGCGCGATTCCTTGAGGAATCGCCGTCCTCGGCGCGCCCCCCACGCGCCGCTAAAGCGTCGCCCTCGCCGAGGACGAACCTCACAGCAAAGAAGCCGTGCTCTTGCGACCCCAAGGGTCGCCGGGCCTGCGGCGGGGCATCTGTGATGCCCGGGCCGGACGCCGCAGCCCGAACGTGACAGACATTGGGTGGTGCTGGTGCCGGAATTGTTGCGACCCTTTAGGGTCGCGCAGGCCTAAGCCTCCCGCAGCGGAGGGACGCGCAGCGTCTTTTACTGCCAGCCTCTACCCTAAACCCCGCAGGCTCCGACCCGCTTAAACGAAAGACAAATGAGCGACAGACCGAACACGACGGGATAGGGGTAATAAAGAAGGCGTCCGACCCACAAAAACACCCCTCTTATCACCGTCTGCCTGTCGGATTCCATTGCAATAAATACAAAAACAACACCCTACAATCACCTCATAAAATCCACCATGGTACAATTATTTGCATGCAACACACCAGCACACACAATTTTTCAATTCCCAATCAGGTACAATTAACATACAAAGATAATAATAATGATTCCACACTGATCCACAGCCAATAGCTCCGATTGTTTTTGCAATTGTATTGCAAAAACAATATAATATAAAATATCAAAAATGCAGCAAAAAACCATGAAACGCATTAAAGTTTATTATCTTTACCCTGTCAAACTATTTCGATGTCACCCACCCCCATACACAGAGACCCCCGCTGCGCCGTCGTCGGATACGGCAGCTGGGCCACAGCCATCGTCAAGATACTCCTCGAAAACGGGAACGACGTCCGGTGGCACGTGCGCAACCCGGAAGTCGCAGAACACCTCCGTAAGCACGGAAACAACCCTAAATACCTCAGCCAAATACACTTCCGCAGCGACAGACTCGCCATCGGCGACGACGTCGCTGCCGTCGTGCGGGAAGCGGACGTTATTATCTTCGCCGTGCCCTCCGCCTTTCTGGAACTCACCGTCGCGCCGCTCGCACCGGACGCCCTGAAAGGAAAATTCATCGTCTCGGCCATCAAAGGGATCGTGCCCGACGGCTACCTGACCGTCGCCGAGTGGTTCAACCAGCGATACGGCGTGCCGTTCGACCGCATCGGGATCGTCACCGGGCCGTGCCACGCCGAAGAGGTCGCTCTCGAACGCTTGTCCTACCTGACCCTGGTCTGCAAAGAGCCGGACGTGGCGGAGCGGCTCGGAGAGAAATTCGCCTGCGAACACATCCGCATCTCCACCTCGACCGACATCTACGGCGCCGAATACGCGGCGGTGCTCAAGAACATCTACGCCATCGCGGTGGGCATCGCCCACGGACTGGGCTACGGAGACAACTTTCTGGCCGTGTTGATCTCGAACGCGGCGATGGAGATGGAACGCTTCCTCGGCGGGACTTTCGCCGCCGAGCGGGATATCTGCCGGTCGGCTTACCTGGGCGACCTGCTCGTCACCTGCTACTCGCAGTTCAGCCGCAACCGGACGTTCGGCGTGATGATCGGCAAGGGATACTCGGTGCGGAACGCCCAGATGGAGATGAACATGGTGGCCGAGGGATACTACGCCGCCGACTGCATCCACCGGCTGCGGTCGCGGTTCGGCATCGAGATGCCGATCGCCGAGGCGGTGTACAGTATCCTCTACGAACGGCGCGCGCCGAGGACGGAGATCGGGAGTATTTTGGATCAACTCAAATAACGCACAGACTATGAAAAGTGTAAACGTACGCATCGACAAGATTTTCGAACCGGCCTCTGCGGTGACCGCTACGGACATCGCCGCCCTGCGGCCGGAGATCGAACAGGGCAACGCCCTGCTGCACAGCGGCGAGGGAAAGGGGAACGACTTTCTGGGGTGGGTGAACCTGCCGTCGTCGATCACCCCGGCACAACTCGATGAGATTCAGGAGGCAGCGAATGTATTGCGGAACGAAGCCGACCTGATCATCGCGATCGGGATCGGGGGCTCCTATCTGGGGGCCAAGGCGGTGCTGGAGGCGTTGAGCGGCTCGTTCGACAGCCTCGCGACCCCTAAGAAAGGGGTGAATCCGCGTGTGCTCTTCGCCGGGCAGAACATCAGCGAGGACTACACGTGGGAGCTGATGGAGGCGACCAAAAATTATGACATCGCGGCGATCGTCATCTCGAAATCGGGGACGACCACCGAGCCGGCGATCGCCTTCCGGATTATCCGTGACGAAATCGAACGGCGGTACGGCAAGGAGCATGCGGCGCGGCGCATCGTGGCCGTGACCGACGAATCGAAGGGGGCGCTGCGCAAACTGGCGGATACGGAGGGGTATCGCACCTTCGTGATTCCGGACAACGTGGGGGGACGGTTCTCGGTGCTGACGCCGGTGGGATTGCTGCCATTAGCGGTGGCAGGGGTCGATGTGCGCGGGTTGGTGGCGGGGGCTGCGGAGATGGAGAAGTTGACGGCCGAGGCGTCGTTCGACGAAAATCCGGCGATGCAGTATGCGGCGGCGCGGACGGCTCTGTATCGGGCCGGAAAGAAGATCGAAATCCTCGCTTCGTACGAACCGAAGCTGCAAAACATCGGCGAGTGGTGGAAACAGCTCTACGGCGAGAGCGAAGGAAAAGAGGGCAAGGGGATCTTCCCGGCCTCGGTGACCCTGACGGCGGACTTGCACTCGATGGGGCAGTATATCCAGCAGGGCGAGCGGACGATGTTCGAAACGGTGATCCGGGTGGCGGAACCGGCGCACACGTTCCGGATCGAAGCCGACAAGGAGAACCTGGACGGGCTGAACTTCCTGGCGGGCAAACGCATCGGCGAGGTGAACGGGATGGCGATCCTCGGGACGATGCTGGCCCATGTGGACGGCGGGGTGCCCAATATCGTCGTCGAGCTGCCGCGCATCGACGCCCGCACGATCGGGGCGCTGCTCTATATGTTCGAAAAGGCGTGCGGGATCAGCGGCTATGCGCTGGGCGTGAACCCGTTCGACCAGCCGGGGGTGGAGGCCTACAAGAAGAACATGTTCGCCTTGCTCGGCAAGCCGGGCTACGAAGCCGAGGGAGAAACACTCCGGAAGCGGCTGTAACCGCCGCCGCTCTTTTGCGACCATGGAGCGCCCGGCCACGAACCAAGGTTCG